>NZ_LT627734.1:1500000-1663804 GCF_900100865.1 Candidatus Aquiluna sp. UB-MaderosW2red | reverse complement strand
ACCAGAACCAGAACCAGAACCAGAACCAGAACCAGAACCAGAACCAGAACCAGAACCAGAACCAGAACCAGAACCAGAACCAGAACCAGAACCAGAACCAGAACCAGAACCAGAACCAGAACCAGCTACTGGTGCGACTGAGTTTGAAAAGATTGTCAAGTTGTTGTTGGCCAAAGTTATGGCCCCATTGAGCGAAAGCAGTTTGCCTGTGACTGACGCTCCGGCCCCAGCGGTTATTGCCCCAGTTGTTAGCACTGTCCCAACGAACTTTGTGCCTGCGGCCAGTGTTACGGCACCTTTGACTAGCCAAAACACATTTGCAGGCAGGGCACCATTAATAATGGTTATTTGACCGGCGGTTGCTAGGTCTAGTGCTCCACCGACTTGGATTAGAAAAACGGCATCCGCATTCTCTTGGGCGTCAAGAGTCAAATTACCGGTTAGCACTATCGCGCCCACTGATTTGTAGGACCCTGGAGTCAGAGTTAGCCCGATGGGGTCCGCAACGATACTTTCTACCGCAGCGAAATTAGTTGCCGCAAGGTATCCGGAGAGCAAGTCCACTTTGGCTTGCATCGCGGATTTATCACCTAAGTGCTTGACTCCGTAAGCCTGAGTTACACCAGCTTTTCCGGTGAAGGGCATTTCACGGCCCACACCAATATTCCCTGAGACACGGGTGGCGCCATTGTTTGTTAGTGCAGCTCCAGAAAATACGGCATAACTATCAGCAGTTTTCAAATTAATGGTGGATTTGGTGAGCTGGCTGGCGGTGATGCTTGAGGAAGATGGCGAACTTGTTGTGTTTGCGGGAGATGAAGGGCTTGTTGTGCTTGACGACGAAGCCGAGTTTGCAATGGGTACAAGAGAAATCCTGTTGTTCGCCAAAGTGACGGCTCCGATCAGCGAAAAAAGCCTGCCCTCCACTGAAGCCCCAGCTCCTGCCGTGATTGCAGCCTCGGTCAGGACTGTGCCGCTAAAGACTGACTCAGCCCCAAGTGTCACGGCTCCGGCGGTCTGCCAATATACGTTGTCAGCTGACCCACCGTTAATAACCTGAATGTTTCCCGTGGCAGCCAGGTTCAGTGCGCCTCCTACTTGAAAAAGAAAGACCGCATCCGAATTGCCCTGGGCGTCGAGAATCAAGTTCCCAGTTAGCGACAGAGCCCCCGCTGATTTGTAGGCCCCTGGGTGAAGGGTGAGCCCAATCAAGTCCCCAGCAATATCGGAAGTTGCAGTTTGTGATTTAGCCGCTAGGAGCGCGGTTTCCAGATCGGCTTTCGCTTGAGTGAAACCCGAAGTGCCAAGCTGGCTAATGCCTGACTGAGAAACGCCTGACTGGCCTGCAAAATCCAAGCTTGAAGTTCCGATGTCACCCGTGACCTCGGTCTGGCCGGTGTTGGTTAGGGCGCCGCCGGCCAGCACCGCGTAACTTGCGGCAGTGCCCAGATTGATTCTCGACATAGCCTGACTTGGCGCCAGGTTTGCGTAGAACGCAGCACTCGCCAAGGCAAGACAGGCAACAACGAACATTGCGAGTCTGGAAATTGAAATTGATCGCTTTTTAGCGTGAATGAGTAAAAGCCTAAATCCGAAGGATTTCTAGCTAGCCAAAGGGATGCCTCTGCTTGTTAGCCGTAGCCAGAGTCTAAGCGAAAGTTCACCATTTAGGTGGGATTGGCTCGATTGGATTTAATAACGATATGCTCTCAGCGTTTTGGGTTGCTGAGAGCGCTCCGAACTACTTAGTAGTTAGGTTTACCGTCTTCACTAATACTCGATCAATAAAGATGCGGACCACGCAGTCGACACCAAAGCCAACCGGCTCTACCCAGCGGTAAAGGTTGTCTGGTGCGGCCGGTATGGCCGGAACTATGACCCAGTCATTCCCAATTTTTGCGGTCAGTCGTTGACCTTGATACCCGAGGGCATAAATTGCCACGTAGCCCTTGAAAGAGCCGACGCTGATCTGCTGCAAAGCGGGGGCCGCTTGCCCGATGTAGATGGTGCGGGTAACCACAATATTGTCTTGCAAGGTGGCGGTGTTGGCGTCGCCGTCATAGGTGGCCGTGATGGTCCCAATCCCCTTATCGGTGGGGCTAAGAAATACAGTGAAGTTCGCCAATCCGTTTGCGTCGGTCTCTACTGGGATTCTCGATGCCACCCCTGGGCCAACGTACTTGATTGAAAACTTGCCTGCCGCTGCAGCGTGAACCTTATTCCCGAAGGGGTCTTTTAGAGAAACCGAGACTGAGAAGGCTGTCCCAGTAGCGCTGTCCGGGGTTTCGATCTTTAGCTCAGTGCCTGCTTTATCAGAGGCCTCATCGAACTTTATTACTTGAGCCCCAATGGCTGCCCCACTTCTGGCAATAAGCGTGTGTTCTCCAGAGACGTTAGATCGAACCTCTACTGAGTAGGCGCCGGTTGCCGAGGTGAGGGTGGAGATGGAACCAACGGCAAAGTTCTGGCGGGTGGAGCTGTGAAGTGATCCAGTACTAAACAGCAACCGCTGCCCACTCAGGGTAACTTCAGCGCCACCAAGAGGCCTGCCCTGTGCATCGGTAAGGATGCCGGTCGCGTTGTAGTACTCAAATTTGTTGTAAGAAGGTGGATTTACCGAAGCAAGCAGGCGAGCATCAACTGTTTGACCCTGAACTGTCTCTACCGCTGGAGTGGTGTCTGCTCCCACTGGAGAAGCCTGAATCGTGACGTTAGTCGCTATTACCCCAGAGGCGGTGCCCGAGTTTGCCGAATTGCCCGAA
Source organism: Candidatus Aquiluna sp. UB-MaderosW2red (assembly GCF_900100865.1). Classification (NCBI taxonomy): domain Bacteria; kingdom Bacillati; phylum Actinomycetota; class Actinomycetes; order Micrococcales; family Microbacteriaceae; genus Aquiluna; species Candidatus Aquiluna sp. UB-MaderosW2red. The sequence continues at coordinate 1,661,042 of NZ_LT627734.1, read as the reverse complement.
ACACTCTTGATGCCAGAAATCAGGCCTGGCTTACTGGCCATGATGGTGGCTGTGAATGGAGTGCCCGAAGGGAGCCCTGAAACTGTAACGACTCCGGTAGCACTAATTCCAACCAAACCACCATTGGTCACAGCTCCGGTCCAGGTATAAGTCGGATCGTAATTGCTTATGAGAAACCTAACTCCTTCAGGAGTTGGGGTGGGAGTTGTCAAAATCGGAATAAGTCCTGAACTAGTTCCAGTTCCAGCGCCAGTGCCAGTGCCAGTGCCAGTGCCAGTTCCACCAGTGCCAGTTCCACCCGGGGGTATGACAGTGGTTCCGATACCGGCAAGTCCAAAGGAGGATCCTGGCCCACTGGTTCCAAAAAGAATGTAACCAGTTTGGGAGAAAATCCGGCCCTGCACCGAAGCATCCGCTCCGAGGCTCACGTAGCTGGAGGCCAGAATGTTGCCTGCGATGGAGGCGTTAGCTCCGAGCGAAACATAACCCCCAGTGAGCCAAAACACGTTGCTAGCTTTGGCACCGTTTACCAAGGTCACTCGGCTACTAGCCGCCGCGGCTAAATAGGTCGGGCTCTTGATGATGAACACTGCGTTGGAATCATTTCTGGCATCCAGGGTGATGGTCCCGGTGAGAGTCAAAAATCCTGCAGGAGCTCCGGAATAGACACCGGCTAAAAGAGTGGTTCCGCCGAGCTCAGAGCTAATTTCGGTCGAAGTGCGAGCGCTAGCATCGGCAATTGCCGCATCCATGGCAGACATGGCGCTGGAGAAAAGTGGCGAAACTCCAGGCTGGCTTGATTTCTGCGAACCCTCGATTTTGGTTGAAGCGCCATTGGTGATTGCAGCAACAGCATAAAGGCTTCCATTTATTGAATTACCAGCGCCCGTTGTGATGGCAGCTCCAGCGTAGAGGCTGCCCTCGTGGGTGCTGGTGGCACCTGTGGTGATTGCAGCACCGGCACCAATATCACCATTGATGGTGCTGGTGGCACCAGTGGTGACATAGGTCTTGGCCAGAACCGCAAAGTTAGCCGCGCCAGCAAGGTTCACACCAGTCGGGGAGGCCGCGTAACTCGGGGAGGCTGTTATTCCAACGACCCCCAGGGTCAAAAGGCTAGTTATTGTGAAAAAAGAAATTGACATCCGAAAATCGGACTTCGTTTTGGAGAACACTTTTAGTTACCTAAAATCTTAGGATTTATAGCCATGTCGCGATCTGTCACGATTAGTTAGCCGTGGTAAAAAGAATACACCTTTACTTAAGCTAATTAAGCAACACTTTCCGATCAGTTTCGTTTTTTCTTGTCAATTGATTTTCCACTGACGAAAAATTAGAAGAATTAGCTGGTCACTTTGTGTTCGGTCAGATGTGTCAATTGCGGCACAGAAGTTTAATCCCCATGCCCCGTCTTCTTTGTTGGCGGTTAGCGGAAACATACCCATCTTTTTTGGCCAGTTGAACTAAAGCTCACAGCTGGTTTCCAACCAAGGCATTTTGCCGATAAACTTTGGAAGCATCGCATTCGCCTCCACGCGAGTGCGGTGCGCTGGCAAGTTACCCAAGCGGCCAAAGGGATCTGACTGTAAATCAGCTGTCATCGACTTCGTGGGTTCGAATCCCTCACTTGCCACTAAACCCCGAGAAATCGGGGTTTTTAGGTTTTGGGGGTCCCACTCTCCCGATTTGTATTTCCTAGAAAAAAACATCGGAGCATAAATGAACGGCTTACTGAAGTTTCTAACTGGCAAAAAAACTGCACCGGTAACGATGCTGATTGGTTTGATATTTGCAGTGCTGGCCTTTGGGGCACTGAATACCGAATCCGAGGCCACCACCCCAACTAACGGCTTGCCAGATAGTGAGGAGTCGGTTCAGGTCTCTAAGTTCCAAAACGAGCTGCCAGCCAATGATGGCTCGGCAGTTTTTATCGTTTACGCCTCCGATGCCAAATTCTCCGAAGCTCAACTTTTATGGCTGCAAGGGGAGTTTGATCCAGTAACCCAATTGCCAGCTGGTGGGGCCAGCGAGAAGTTTGTTGAATTTACTAATTTAGAGGTGGGGGGCGCGAAATTCGTGCCGCCTGCGGTGATCTCTGAAGATGGCACCACGGCCTTGATTTCGGTTCCCTTGGCCCAAAGCGATGACTTTGATGTCACGATTCAGAGGGTTGATGCCATGCGCGAGGTTGCGCCCCAAAACATGCCGGCGGGTATCTCGGTTTATGTGACAGGCCCCGAGGCGTTTATCAAAGACATCGGGTCAATCTTTTCGGGCGCAAACTTTAGTCTTTTGGCGGTCACTGCTTCTGTCGTGGCGCTGCTTCTTTTGATTACCTACCGTTCTCCAGTTTTGTGGTTGATTCCATTATTGGTTGTTGGGGTGGCCGATGGCATGGCCGGGATCTTGGCCAGAAGGGTTGCCGAGGGGCTTGGCTTTACACCCGATGCTTCGGTAACCGGAATCTTGTCGGTGCTGGTGTTTGGCGCTGGGACAAACTATGCCCTGCTACTAATTGCGCGTTACCGAGAAGAGCTCTTGACCTATGTTGATAGGCGCGAAGCGATGCGAGTCGCACTTCGTGGCGCAGGCCCCGCCATCTTGGCTTCCGGTTCAACGGTTGCGGTGGCACTGGCATTGTTGCTACTGGCGGAGATTGAGAGTCGCCAGGTTTTAGGTCTTGTGTCAGCAGTAGGCATCGTGGTGGCGATGATTGCTGGGCTTCTAGTTTTGCCTGCTGCACTAGTGATCTTCCCACGCGGAATCTTTTGGCCACTGATTCCCAAGGTGGGAAGTAAAAACCCCTTTGAAAATTCTCTTTGGGCCAGACTTGGCCGGGGTGTTTCAAAGCGCCCAGTAATAGTTGCCTCAGCCGGAGTCGCCATTTTGGCCGTTTTGGCCACCGGGGGCCTAGGCATAAAAACCGGCTTGAGCGCAAACGAAATCTTTATCGAGAAACCAGAAGCCGTGGTGGGTCAAGAGGTCTTGGCAAAGAGCTTTGCAGCAGGTTCTGCCACTCCGACTCAAATGATTATTTCCAACCCGCAAGTTGATCAGGCGATTGAGATTGCCCAGGGTGTGGCGGGTGTTGATCAGGTCAGAACTGGAGCGACCAATGGCAGCATCACCCAGGTAGATGTTGTGCTTGCTGCTGATCCAGAATCCGCCGAGGCGCTCTTGATTATTCGCGAGCTAAGAAGCGCGCTGGATATTTTGCCTACCGAGGCGATCGCGTTAGTGGGCGGTCAAGATGCCAGCACTCTAGATGCTGAGGATGCCACCGCCCGTGACCAAGCGCTTTTGATTCCCCTGATTCTGATCTCAGTGTTCCTGATCCTGATTCTTTTGTTGCGGTCACTTTTGACCCCGGTCCTTCTGTTGGTTGCAGTGGTCGGCTCTTTCTTTGCGGCAGTGGGCGTGAGCTGGTTTATCTTCCAAAACATATTTGGGTTCCCCGCCCTAGATCTAACCGTGTTTATCCTGGCGTTTCTATTCCTTGTGGCACTTGGGGTTGACTACAGCATCTTTCTGGTCACCCGTGCCCAAGAAGAGGCCCGCAAGCATGGCACGCGAGAGGGCATGCGGATCGCCCTTGGTGCAACCGGTGGCGTTATTACTTCAGCTGGAATTTTATTGGCTGCGGTATTTGCGGTGCTCGGGGTGTTGCCACTAATTGCCTTGGCACAGGTCGGAACCATAGTTTGCATCGGAGTGCTCTTGGACACTCTTTTGGTCAGAACAGTAATTGTGCCGGCGATGGCGTTTATCTTGGGTAAAAAGTTCTGGTGGCCAAGAAAAGAATTTGCCGACTAAACCTTGAGGTAGCAGCTGGCGTGAGCCGGAAGTAAGCCCTCAAATAATTCGGCGCTGGCTAGCAACAACCTTCCTGCGGGAAGCCGTTTTGGTATGTCTGAGAAGTTGTGAATTATTAGTGTCTCGCCATTTTTATAGCTCAAAAGCTCGCCTTGATTCACCCAATCAAAAGAGCCTTCACCGAGTTTTAGTTCGTTTCTTAGCCGCAGGGCCGCCTTATAAAACTCGAGGGTCGAGTCGGCCACATTGAGTTGCTGGTCTCTGGAAAGGGCTTTGTAGCTTGAGGGTTGTGGTAGCCAAGATGCTCCGGTTTCACTAAAACCATTTGATTGGTTGCCCTTTTCCCAGGGAAGCGGGACTCGAGAGCCGTCTCTGCCTAGTCTTTTGCCATTGGTTCTTAAAAAGGTTGGGTCCTGGCGGTACTCATCCTCGAGGGTGGTGTGATCTGGCAGCCCGAGCTCTTCACCTTGATATAGGTAGCTGGCTCCGGGAAGGCCAAGCATAAAAAGGGTGGCACCCTTGGCGATTGCCAGCCCGGTTTCATTATCAGGCTGGGGGTCATTAATTCCAATGCCATCCGAGGCTGTGGCTCGGCCGTAATTACCACCGAACCTTGAGACATGTCGCATCACATCGTGGTTATTCAAGACCCAAGTGCTCGGAGCTCCAACCGAGTCGAATGCCTCAAATGATTCGTCTATCGCACTGGTGATGGCGGCTTCATTCCAACCGGCATCTAGAAAACGGAAGTTGAAGGTTTGGTGAAATTCATCGGGCCTAACCCAAAGCGCCATCAAGCTAAGTGGCAGAACGTAAGCCTCGCCACACATTGCCCTTTGGCCAGGGTAGCTCTCGAGGATCTTGCGCCAGTCTCTAAATATCTCATGGACCGAATCCTGAAACCACATCGGCGGAGCTTCGCGACCCTCAATAAACCCGGCACCGGCTTCATCGACATAGGGGTGATCTGGTAATCCAGCCGCTTTGGCCATCGCATGCGGCTGATCGACTCGGAAACCATCAACACCGCGATCGAGCCAGAAGCGAAGAATCGCTTCAAATTCACTTCGAACTAGAGGGTTCTCCCAGTTCAGATCGGGCTGAGAGGAGTCGAAGAGGTGCAAAAACCACTGGCCATCTTCACACCTGGTCCAAGCCGGCCCGCCAAACATTGAGAGCCAATTATTTGGTGGCAATTCGCCATTATCGCCGAGGCCATTTTTGAAGTGGTAGTACTCGCGTTCTTTGGAACCAGGTTTGGAATTCAGGGCATCTTGAAACCACCGGTGCTGGTCTGAGGTGTGGTTTGGAACCAGGTCGATCATCACGCGCAAGTTTTTTAGGTGAGCCGTTTTCATCAGTTCATCAAAGTCAGCGAGCGTACCAAAAAGTGGATCCACGTCGCAATAATCAGCCACGTCATAGCCGGCATCTTTTTGTGGTGAAGTGTAAAACGGGCTCAGCCACAACGCATCAACACCGAGATCAACAAGCACATCTAAGCGTTGGGTAATACCCCTAAGGTCTCCGATGCCATCTCCACTGGAATCCGCAAACGACCTCGGGTAAATCTGGTAAATAACTCCCGAGCGCCACCACTTGTATCCTTCGATGGCAATGTGCCGGGCCATTTTTAGAGTTTGATCCAGACCACTTGGTCGTGCTCAAGTACCTCTTCCACCAATAGGTCGTGCTGAGTGGTTGCTAATAGCTCACCGGCCGGCATTGAGATGGCACTGCCGGTGAAGTTTGCCAACACTAAGACGCCATTATTTTTATAGGCAAGCGAATTCTCAGAGGCGTGTTCCGGGGCCCAAATTAGTTCACCGTTACCCATGTCGAATTCTTTGCGCACCTTTAGCAGACGCTTATAAAGCTCAAGGGTTGAGCCTGCAATGCCCTCCTGAGTGTCCCTGGCGTAACGCTGGTAACTTGCCGGCTGCGGCAACCAAGACTCTCCGGTCTTATTGAAACCAAAGGCCGGTTCATGAGCCTCCCAGGGGATTGGGACTCGGCAACCGTCGCGACCAACCCGCTCGCCCTTAGTTCTGAAGAATGTTGGGTCTTCACGATATTTGGCTTCGATGGTGGTGTGTTCTGGAAGGCCTAGTTCTTCGCCCTGGTAGAGGTAGGCCCCACCAGGTAAACCCAGCATGAATGCGGTGGCAGCTCTGGATACTCGCTGGCCCTTGGCCTCATCGGGCTGCGGGTAATTCGGCCCTATTCCATCGCCCTGTTTCGGAACTTTGTCATAACCCATGCGGGTGGCATGACGAATCACATCGTGATTCGACAGCACCCAAGTGCTGGGAGCGCCAACTGCTCCAAAACCGATAAGTGATTCATTTACTACTGTTTCGAGTTTTGCCTTGTCCCAAGGAGTCTCTAGGTAGTTGAAATTGAAGGTCTGGTGATATTCGCCAGGCCTAACCCACTTGGCCATCTTTTCTATAGTTGGCAGCCAAGCTTCGCCACACATCGCGCGATCGTCATATTCATCTAGCACGCTGCGGAAGCGGCGATTGATGTCGTGCACCGCATCTTGGCCCCAGAACGGGTGAGCCTGGGAGTTTTTATCTTCTAGACCGGTCATGGTGCTCAGGTTTTGCTTGAGATCAGGCAGGCCAGGAGCTTTTGCCATGCCGTGAGCGACGTCGATTCGGAACCCCGCCACGCCGCGGTCTAGCCAAAAGCGCAACACTGAATCAAACTCGAGTTTGACCGCCTCGTTCTCCCAGTTAAAGTCCGGTTGCGAGCTGTCGAAGATGTGCAAATACCACTGCCCTAATTCGCCATTTGGCTCTGTGATTCTGGTCCAAGCCTGCCCTCCAAATACTGACTCCCAGTTGTTTGGAGCCAGTTCGCCCGAATCGCCTTTGCCATCACGGAACATGTACATGTCGCGCTCCGGAGAGTTGGGCGCGGCCTTGAGAGCGGCCTGGAATAGGGCATGCTGATCAGAGGAGTGGTTTGGCACTAGGTCCACAATCACCCGGATTCCTAAAGAAGTGGCCTTTTCCAACATGGTATCGAAGTCACCCAGGGTTCCAAATAGCGGATCGATGTCTTTATAGTCGCTGACGTCGTAGCCGGCATCTTTTTGAGGAGAGCGAAAAAACGGTGAAAACCAAACCGCATCTATCCCCAGTGAGGCCAATGAGTCAAGGCGTTGAGTAATGCCCTTCAGGTCACCCATGCCATCGCCATCGCCATCGGCAAACGAGCGCGGATAAATCTGGTAGATGACGGCAGACTGCCACCACTTCGCTTCTGTGGGCATTGAAAACCACTCCTTGATCTGAGTCAAACTGTAAACGCTTGCAGGCGTGCAGGCCCCTTAGCTATTGACGCCTAGGTTACTAGCTTCCAAACGGCAAAGAAACTCGTAATCATTATGTTATAAATCTTATTAATAATGCCTTGACTGTAAGCCTTTACAGAGTGTTTATATTATCCAGCCGTCGCAACGTTGCGACGAAATAAGGAGAAAAATGAAATCAAAGAAGGTTGTTGCGCTAGCCCTAACTCTCGGCTTCGCTGCTTCATCTTTATTAGCACTGCCTGCCTCGGCGGACGACAAGGTCATCACGGTTTGGGCAGATGAGTCTCGCGGTCCGAACCTGATCAAGGTGCTTGGAACACTAGACGATCAAAAAGGCGGCGAGTGGGTGCCTGGTTACAAGATCAAGGTTCAAGCATTCTCAAGCTTTGACGCTTTGAAGCTTGCGGTCGACAACGTGACCAAAGATGGCCCAGACATCATTGTTGGCGCCAACGACTGGGTTGCAACCGGCGCGGCTAATGGAAAGCTGGCCCCATTCACACCGTCTGCGGCAGTTCGCAAGGCCTTCAACGCGAACAACTGGTTTGACCTTACCTACAAGGGCAAGATCTACGGTGTTCCAGTTGACATCAACAACGTCGCCATGCTGGTAAACACCAAGCTAACCGGCAACAAGAAGCCCGAAACCTTTGGTGACATGGTGAAGCTTTACACCTCGACCAAGACCAAAAATAAGTTGGTTGCCGGGCTATGTGTGGCTGGCGGAGGCATGTCTTTCGGTGCCCACCCAGTGATTAGCGCTCTAGGCGGCAACGCCTACACGATGTTCTCTGGAAAAGTGAACTCGAAAGCGACTCCAGTTCCAGCGGCTGTTGCAGCAAACATCCAGAAGAACCTGCTTGGAGCAAACGGCAAGAGCAATGGCTTTTTCCCAGCCACCGACACTGGCTGCAAGGACAACTTCCTAGCAGGAAAAGTTCCTTACGCAATCATCGGAAACTGGGAGTGGAAGGATTACACCATGAAGGGTTTCTCAATGAATAACCTCATGTCGGTTCCAGGGGTCACCAAGGGCAAGTTTGGTTCAGCCTTCGGAAGCGTCAGTGGCGCCCTTCTCACTTCTTTCGCCAAGACCAACGGAAATGATGCGGCTGCTAAGTCGCTTCTAACCCGCTTCTTCGCCTCAAGCGGTGGACAGGTTATTTACCAGAACATTGAGCAGCGCCCGCCAGCCAACAAAGAGGCAGCATCTCAGGCTGGAGCCGCTCAAAAAGGCTTCGGCAACGCAGCAGCAGTAGCGTCGATCCCGCAGATTGGCAGCATCTTGAATGGTGCTGCTGGCGGAACGTCCTACTGGGACGCACTTCCTGCATTCTGGGATGACGTTCTAGTCAAGAACATTGCACCAAAAACAGCAGTGACGAAGTTGAACGCCATCTTCGTAAAGAACCGCGCGGCCGGTCTCAAGTAACCACTTGAAATTGAAAGGCTGAAAAGCAGGCTCAGAAGGGTCCCTTGACCCTTCTGAGCCTGCCTAAAACCCCGATCGGGAACTCATGAAGTTATTCAAAGGCACCGCCTTGGCGGTGACGCTAAAGATCATATTTGTCAGCCTCACCCTTGCCTTTTTAGGCACAATCGCAATCAGTGCTTTTGCAGCTGGCGAGTACGCAATTGCTATCTTTGTAGCTTTGGCCATAGGCATCATCGCCGTTGTCTACTTCACCTCAATTTCTGTCCCGATGAAGTTTTTTATCCCGGGTATTTTGCTTCTCACTGCTTTTGTTGCGGTGCCGATTGGCTACACCCTGGTGATGTCCGGTTTTCAGTTCAAAACGGGAAACTATGTTGATAAGCCTCAGGCTCTGGAGCGGATTCAATCCGACTCATTCGTGGCGGACGAGTCAGGTCTTAGTTTTGATGTCGTAATTGGTGAAACTTCAGATGGCCAATTGGCTCTTTTAGCCACCGACTACCTAAGCGGCGAATTCTTCTTAGCTACCGACAATAAAATCACCCCGCTGACCCAGGACATGGTGACCTTAGATCCAGATCTGGGAATCGCCGTTAACACGCCTGGGTTTGAAAAGCTCACCGAGGATCAGCTGGCGGCTCAGGGTGAGGCCCTGGCTCAGGTCAAGTTCGCTGGTCCGGAGGGCTTCTTCCTGGGACTTGAAGGTTTTGAGGTTGCCATCCCGTTCAAGCCAGCCTATGAATATGATGCGACATCCGACACCTTTAAAGCTCTGGAAACCGGGGCTATCTACGTAGATAATGGCCGCGGCAATTACGAGAATGTTGCGGACACAGAAGACCGCCTTTCACCAGGCTGGCGCTCGCCAATTTGGTTTGAGAACTATTTCTCTCTTTTCACCGATGACAACATCCGAGGTCCATTTATCGGAGTCTTTATTTGGACGATGATATTTGCTGTTTCAACCGTAGTAACCCAGTTTGCACTTGGACTATTGGTTGCACTGGCGCTAGACAAGCCCCTGATTGGGCGTCGCTTTTACCGTCTCATCATAATTTTGCCCTATGCGGTACCAAGCATCATGAGCATCCTGGTTTGGGGAGGGATGTTCGACACTGAATTCGGCGCCATTAACGCACTATTTGGCACCAAGATCGCGTGGTTCCTGGATCCAAACTTTGCTCGGGCGGCGGTCTTAGTGGTGAATCTCTGGCTGGGCTTTCCGTATTTCTACCTGATTTCAAACGGGGCCTTACAGGCAATTCCTCCTGAGTTGGCTGAGGCTGCGACTATTGATGGAGCCAATGGCAGGCAAATCTTCCGGCTGATCACCTTGCCGCTTTTACTAAAGATGCTCACACCGCTTTTGATTGCGTCTTTCGCGTTCAACTTCAATAACTTCAACCTGATATTTTTGCTCACCGGGGGCGGACCTAGAAATGCCCTGGACGGCGAGATAGCTGGTGCGACAGACATCCTGATCAGCTACACCTACAGAATTGCCTTCGGTTCTTCGGTTCAGGATCTGGGGCTGGCTTCAGCAATTTCCGTTGTGATATTTATTTTGGTTGCTGCTATTTCCCTTTACGGAATTAGGCGCTCCAGAGTATTGGAGGAATTCATCTAATGGTTTGGCTAAGAGAAAAAGCGTGGCGTCACCTGGTAGCTATATTTGCCGTTCTGTTTGCGCTGTTCCCGCTTTATTTAGTGGTGCTGACATCATTCCGCTCGAGTGGTTCGCTGCAGCTAACTTCGTTTTTGCCCACTGAGTTTTCGCTTGTGAACTACGAAAAACTTTTCAACGACCCGAACATCCCCTACCTGCGCTGGATGTATAACTCTTTGTTCATAGCCGGTTCGGTCGCGATTATCTCGGTTGTGATCGGTGCTGCCTCCGCATTCGCATTCAGCCGGCTGCGGTTTAAGGGTAAAAAGCTGGGGCTTCAGGCGCTGCTGTTGATTCAAATGTTCCCGGCGATTTTGGCGATTTCCGCTATTTATTTGATCATGGAGGGAATCGGCAATTTTGCACCCGAGTTTGGGTTAGGAACCCAGAATGGACTTATTCTCATCTACCTTGGCGGTGCAATGGGCGTCAATATTTGGCTATTGAAGGGTTTCGTGGATTCAATTCCGATTGAGATTGATGAGGCGGCAAAGATAGACGGTGCCAGTGCGATGCAAACCTACTGGCAGATTTTTATCCCGCTGGCTGCGCCGGTATTGGCTGTTGTCACATTATTGAGCTTCATCGGGACCTTTAACGAGTACATCTTGGCCAGGCTGTTTTTAGTGGACATGGATATTCGGACCGTTGCGGTTGGTCTACAGCAGTTTGTTTCGGGGCAGTATTCAGAGAACTGGGGAGCCTTCGCGGCTGGCTCGATTCTGGCTTCCATACCGATTGTTTTGATATTCTTATCACTGCAGCGCTTCATTATTAGTGGGCTCGCTGCCGGGTCCGTGAAGGGCTAAGGGCCTCTTCTTCATTCATCTGGCATTATTGGGTCGGTAGCTAGACGGGAAATCATGCGCAAGGTAATTATTGGTTCGAGTTTGCTTGTTCTGGCGCTCACGCTAACCGGATGCCAGAGTGTGCAAACGAATCCCGATGCCGAGCCTTCTTTGACCCAATCTAAAGTCAGGGAGCTGTCATCGATTGAAGTGTGGGCTGGTGAAGAGCTGCTCGAGTCGCTAGCAGCAGCGGCCAAGCAGTTTCAGGCAGATTATGGGGTTTCGGTCACCGTTACCCAAAAAGGCTTTTTTGATATTCGTGACGAGATTGAGACTGGCCTAAACCCCCCTGATCTTTTCGCTGGCAGCAGCACCTGGGTCAGGTCGCTCCAAGATAAAGGCTTGATTTATCCAGTCCAATCCGAGCCGGCCCTCGAGTTTCAAGCCCCGAGCCTTCGGTCATTTGGCTATCAGGGCAAGCAGTTTGGCTATCCATACGCCGCCGAGAATATTGCTCTAATTTGCAACTCAAATCAGGTGCCGAATCAGCCCACTGATTGGAGCCAGGTTGCGACCAAAGAGGCCCCGTTGCCGGTGCTCGAAAACGGTGACCCTTATTACCTTTATGCCCTGCAGGCATCTTTTGGTGCGAGCGTGTTTTTGCAGGATGAACTCGGTGACGATCTTGCAAAGCTGAATTTTGGTGGTCCCGGGGGTTCGGCTTTCGCGAACTGGCTGGGGGAGAACAGGAGCAGTTTCAAACTGCAGTCCAGCCAGGCGGCCGTGAACAGTTTTTTGAATAACGAAGCAAATTGCCTTTTGGGTGGTCCATGGCTAATACCCCAACTGGGCGATGCTATTCCTTTGGCAATCTACGATGTTCCAGCGCTTCGAGAAAGTCCAGCCACTTCCTTTTTGACAACTCGCGGGTTTTTTATCACCCAAGCCTCTTCGGCAAAAGAGACTGCTGAATTATTTCTGAGTGAGTATCTTGCTTCGGGCGAGTTTCAAAAGCTGGTTTATTTGACCTCTGGGCAGCAGCCGGTAACCGAGGCGTTCTTAGGTGAGATTGATTCTTCAACCACCAGGGGCTTTATAAAGGCGGCCAATACCGCGGTGCCGTTACCGACTCTCGAACAGCTTTCCCAGATTTGGTTTGAGTGGGGATTGGCTCAAGTCAAGATCATCCAGGGAGCTTCCGACCCAGATTTACTGTGGAGTGAAATGGCTCGAAATTTGGCCAGCAGGCTAGGACTCGAGTAAATATAAATGGCAGTAATTAACCACCTAGCTCACACTCCCCACCATGATGGATCAACCCTCTATGTTCGGAACCAGTCGCCGAAAGTAGGGGAGAAGCTAAAGCTAAAAGTGCGAATTCACTCATCGCTTGGCAAGGTAAGTCAGGTCCTGATTCGCCAAAGCGATTCTGGTGAAAACTTTCTAGCCCCCAAACTAAAAAAGATTTACACCCGCCACGGTTGGGATTGGTACGAGGGGTCGATTGAAATGTTCAACCCCCAGGTCCATTACCGCTTTTTTATTGAGCTTGAAGATAACAGCAGCTTTTGGCTCAACCCGCTTGGTTTGCACGAGATTGACCAGCCTGATCGAGATGACTTTAAAATAAACACGCATCCAAAAGCGCCGAAGTGGGCTACCGGATCCGTGCTCTACCAAGTGTTTCCAGATCGCTTTGCCAGAAGTACCGCGGCAGCAAAGCGTGAATTGCCGGATTGGGCAATCCCCAAAGCCTGGGGCGATGAGGTTATCGGCCAGGGCCCCGGCACCTCGCAACAACTCTTTGGCGGCGACCTAAAGGGTGTTGAGGAGCACTTGGATCACCTCAAAAAACTTGGTGCCAGCATTTTATACCTGACTCCCTTTTTCCCAGCCGGGTCAAACCACCGCTACGACTCTTCCAGTTTCACCCAGGTTGATCCGCTTTTGGGCGGAAATAAGGCACTGAGTGACTTGGTGAAAAAGGCCCACTCGATGGGGCTAAAGGTGATGGGAGATTTGACCGCGAATCACTCGGGGGATAAGCACGAATGGTTTCAGGCAGCTTATAGAAACCCGAAGGCTCCAGAGTCTGAGTTTTATTACTTCACCAATAAGAACTCCGAATATGACAGCTGGTGGGGAGTCAAGTCGCTACCAAAGTTCAACTGGAACTCGGCAGAACTCAAGAGGCGTTTCATCTTGGGCAAGCAGTCGGTCGTGGCCCGCTGGCTCAAGGCTCCGTTCGAGCTGGATGGCTGGCGCATCGATGTTGCAAACATGACCGGCAAAATTCGCGGTGATGACTTTAATCAAGAAGTAGCTAGGACCATCAAAAATACGATGGATGAAATAAACCCGGACACATTTCTAATTGGCGAATTTACCTCGGATGCGGCCAATTTGGTTCAGGGCGATAGTTATCAGTCCACCATGACTTACGCCAATTTCACCAGGCCGACCTGGCGCTGGCTATGGGATCCCAGCCAAGAACTCGAAGAGAATCAAATGGGGCCGGGTCGCAAGGGAATCTCGGGCACTCAGTTCATGCAGCTGCACCAGAGCTTTGCCGGCACATTCCCTTGGCAGCTCAGAATGCACAACCTCAATGCCTTGGATACTCACGACACCGGAAGGTTCAAGACGTTTGCAATTCAGGGGGCGCAGCGAGTTGCCGCCGGTTTGCAGTTCACATTCCCCGGAATCCCGATGATATTCGCCGGTGATGAGTTTGGTTTGGATGGATATAACGGAGAGAACTCTCGAACTCCGATTCCTTGGAATAACGAGCGTCCCTTTGATTCCTCTATGATTTCAACCTATTCGACCCTCGCTGCGCTTAGGAAAAAGCACCGCGCACTGGTTGAGGGTTCCATGCGCTGGCTCTACACCTCGAAAGAGGCGATGGTTTTTATTCGCGAATCCAAGACCGAATCAATCCTGGTAATTGCCGCAAGGGGTAAAGATCGCAAGATTGAATTTCCAAAAGATTCTCTAAGTGGCGCGGAAAATGCTGAGAACCTATTCGGAAATGGGGTACTCAAAGTGGTGGGTGGAAAGATTCGCTATGAGTCGGTCGCACTAGATCTTCAGATTTGGCGGTTGCCGAGCGCCCACCGCTAGTGGTAATCTTTTGCGGTCGCCTTTTAGGCTTCGCCCCGATAGCTCAGTGGTAGAGCACTTCCATGGTAAGGAAGGGGTCGACAGTTCAATCCTGTCTCGGGGCTCGTTCTTTGGTGAGGTCACTTGCTTTAGTTCGTGGCTGAGTAGCTCAGTTGGTTAGAGCGCACGACTCATAATCGTGAGGTCGCGGGATCGTGCCCCGCCTCAGCTACCAACATTTACAAAACCCCTACGGGTTTCAACTAAAATCAATCGCCCCGAGGGGGACCACGGCCACGCCGTTAGGCAGCGTCAAGATGTTTTGGCCAGCAGTAATGATTATTTTTGCTTTCACTCGACCCCCGAGAGACTTTTCCAGCGCCTCTAAGTGGCCTGACTCTTTGACTCCGGCAGCTGATAATTTAACCTCAATTATCGTCAGGTCGCCATTAGCAGCCTCCAGAATTAGATCAACTTCTGAGCGGCCGTCCCACTCGCGATAGTGGCTTAGGGTGCTTTGGTTGAGAGCTGCATGGGTCTTTAGGTGAAGAGTGACCAGTGACTCAAAAAGCTGCCCGAGTATCAATCGGTTTCCGCTCCCCGGGTGCCCGAGCATTAGATGACTTGAATTCAATCCCAGCAGCGAAGCGGTGAGGCCCGGATCCACCAACCCGTGTTTGGGACCCTGATGCACCCGTCTAAGTGAGCTGGCGGCCAATGGGAACGCTTCCACATCATCAATAATCCGAAGCAGTTTTAATAAGTCAAAGTAAGAATCAGTGGTGTTTCGCGCCGGCGTGGAATCGGAATCCATTCGAGCGGCCTTGCGAATGCTTTCATAGCTCGCGGTGGTCGCTGTGGCTGCAGCATAGGAGCGCAACCAATTCCTAAATGCGATCGGTCTGCGCACTTCGGCACCGATATCTTGCAAGTCACCCTCGGACATTATCGCTAGGTAGCTGAAAAGCTCAAACCTGGCCTGCTCTTCCGGTAGATCAAAGAAGGCCGGAAAGCCGGAGGTGACAATTGCGCGAGCGTAATCTTTGAGCTCCAGTGATGCCCGAGTTGAAACTGGCTTTAGACCC
Organism: Candidatus Aquiluna sp. UB-MaderosW2red; assembly: GCF_900100865.1. Taxonomy (NCBI): domain Bacteria; kingdom Bacillati; phylum Actinomycetota; class Actinomycetes; order Micrococcales; family Microbacteriaceae; genus Aquiluna; species Candidatus Aquiluna sp. UB-MaderosW2red. The sequence continues at coordinate 1,645,831 of NZ_LT627734.1, read as the reverse complement.
TTGGCTAAATCTGACATCATGACTTTGAGTTCTGAGATGCCACGTTCTTGCAGCGTCATAGTCCTGAGTCTCAAGTAGCTGAGCCTTCCAATGCCAGAATGCGGCATGCTTGCTGGTCGCGAGCCAGCTAGCAGGAAGTGTCCCGGTTGGCGATTTGCATCTACCGATCTTCGAACCCCGCCAATAATCTCTGGGGCCAGGTGCCATTCGTCAATAAAAATTGGCGGAGTGCCCGCCAGGATTTCATCGGGCTGCGTTTGAGCCAGCTCTCTGATGGCTGGAACTTCAAGATTCAAATATGCGCTGGATCTGGACTTGCCCAAAGTGGTCTTACCAACCCCTCTTGGACCATCGATAACCACGGCGGGTGAGAAGCTCATCAGGTCATCTAGGGCTGGCTCGATCAGGCGCTTTACTTTATTCATCCTGCCCTTACTATACAATAAACACACTCACTACTATACAATAAACACACTCACTACTATACAATTCACACACTCACTACTATACAATTCACACACTTCTGAGCACTGGTCCCGGTTGCTTGGGATGCGCACGATGAGCTTGGAGTAGCCTTATTCGATGGTCAATCCAGATATCCAAGGCAAGCGCTACCCAAGAACGCCAAGCTATTTAGTAGGTCGCGAAAAAGTGCGCGAATTCGCTAGAGCTGTGATGGCCCCCAAAGAGTGCCTTGACCTGGAGTTTGCCAAGGCTAACGGCCATGCAGACCTGGTTGTCCCAACGACTTTTCCTGTCGTTATTCAAGAGCAGAGTCTCGCGGTAGTGCTTGCAGACCCAGAAGCCCAGATTGATTTTTCCCGAGTGGTCCATGGTGAACAGAAGTTTGTCTACCAAAGACCCATCATCGCGGGCGATGAGCTCACCAGTGAGCTCACTGTCTCAAGCGTCAAGAGCCTTGGTGGGAACCATATGGTTACCTTCGATACGGAGATATTTGATTTAGCTAACAAGCTGGTCTGCACTGCAATATCGACACTTGTGGTTCGGGGTGGCTAATGGCTGATTATTCCAAGTTGGAAATTGGCGAAGTGATTGCCGAAGAGAGTTTTTCACTAACTCGAGATTCTTTGGTGCGGTATGCCGGGGCTTCGGGGGACTTTAATACCATTCACTATCGCGATGACATTGCCGAATCGGTTGGCCTACCGGGGGTGCTAGCTCACGGCATGCTAACCATGGGGCTCGCAATTCAGCCGGTTGTTGCATGGCTCGGGGACGCCGGCAAGATTATCGACTACGGGGTTCGATTCACGAGGCCGGTTGTCGTGCCAGCCAATGGCGAAGCCGTGCTTTTGGTTATTGCAAAAGTCGCCGCTCTGGAAGAAGAAACTCGCAGGGTAAGAATTGATTTGACTGTGACATTTGAAGAGAACACTGTTTTGGGTAAAGCCCAGGTTTGGGTGCAGCTTTGACTCTGATTAAAACTTCGGCGCTCGCCAATTACACCACCATCAAGGTGGGCGGTGTTCCAGCTAGCATGAACGTTTGTGAAACCGCCCAAGAGCTCTACGAAGCCGCAATTGAAGCTTGGTTGAGTGATGAAGAATTTCATGTCCTAGCAGGAGGGTCAAACACCGTTTTTGCTGATGACCTGCGCGATCTAAACATTATTTTCGTCGCCAATAAGGGCATCGAAGTTGTTTCGGAAACTGAAACCGAAGCTTTGATTCGCGTGCAAGCCGGTGAGTGGTGGGATGATTTTGTGGCTTGGTGTGTCAGTCGTGGCTATGCGGGGGTTGAGGCAATGAGTGGGATTCCTGGCTCAACAGGGGCCACTCCGGTGCAAAACGTGGGCGGCTATGGTCAAGAGGTTTCGCAAGTCATTACTCAGGTTGAATTCTTGGATAAAGCAACCCACCTGGTAGAAATCAAGCCTGCCTCTTTCTTCGAATTCAATTATCGTGATAGCGCCCTAAAGCACGAGCTTCAAGGCGTAATCGGTTGGGTGGAATTCCGGCTGCAAAAACTAGGTGGCATGAGCGTTCCGATGGCCTCGGGTCAAATCACCAATCACCTCGGCGAGCCTTACGGGTCTCAACTGCCCTTGCAGGTGGTGCGCGACACCGTGCTTCAGCTTCGAAGCTCGAAGGGCATGGTTGTAAAGCCCGAGGATTTTGACAGCGTGAGCTGTGGCAGCTTTTTTACAAATCCCGTTGTGAGCTATAACAAGGCTTTGGAGTACCCGGAAGACATGCAGCGCTGGGAAATGGAATCGGGAGACGTGAAGCTCTCCGCTGGCTGGCTGATTGAGCAGGCTGGATTCCCCAAGGGCTACAGCCTCCCCGGTTCCAATGCCGGAATATCCGCTAAGCACGCCTTGGCAATCATAAATAAGGGTGGCGCCAGTGGCACCCAGATTCTTGAACTAGCGAGACTTATTCAGGAGCGAGTAGCAGCTCGCTGGGGGATAAACCTAGTCCCCGAACCAAACCTGATCGGTTTCTAAAAAAGTAGCGATGGTAATGCAAATGCATTACCATCGGGTCATGAAGAATCCTTTTCGTTTTTTAGGTGTCTCAAAGCTCACCGATCGGTTTCAAACCACGATCCCTGCTTTTGTTCGTCAGGAGCTCGGGCTCAACAAACGCGACACAATTGAGTTTCTCAAGTCGGATGATGGCTATATCGTCCTGGGTCGCAGAGAGCCTAAGGCGCCCGAGTCTCAGGAGGAATTTTCTCCAACTCTTTTGGCCTGGCTCAAATTCATCGAGCAGGACCACGAAAATCACCCGGAGCAACTCAAGCCTCTAGGAGAGGTGATGTTTGCGGAGATCGATGCTCTTGTCGGTGATGTTGAGGTGGACCTCGATCAGCCTTTGGACCCGAACGATGATCTCAGGTGATGAAGCTCGGTGCGCAAGACGGCTGGCAGCTATTCGGGGACCGTCATTTCGAGATCGCTTACCAAGACTTGCGAGAGGGTGCCATGAAGGTCTTGCATGAGGAAAATTTTAAGACATCTAATCAAGCCAAAAGACTGAAGGCACTCTCTCGTATTTTTAGAGAAGTTGTTCCCTCAAATCCTGCGGGCAAAGAATTTCAATTAGGAAACACTTTAGGCTCGACTAATCGTGCATGGAGACGAGCCAAGTTTCTCCAGCAATATCGATTATTTTTTAGGTTTGATTCGAAATCGAAGATCATCATCTACAGCTGGTTCAATGACGAAGAGTCCTTGCGAGCGTATGGTTCAAAAACAGATGCCTACTTGATTTTTGAAAAGATGTTGGAGCAGGGCGACCCACCAAGCAATTGGGAATCGCTATTGGGCTCAGCTAAATAGCTTCTGCAGTCTTTGAATGCCTTCTAGCAACTGGTCATCGCCTAGGGCATAGCTCAGTCTTAGATATCCGCTCGGTCCAAAGGCTTCACCCGGGACCATTGCAACCTCTGCCTTTTCTAGGGCAAAATCAGCAAGTTCCAGAGAGTTGTTCAGCATTACGCCTTGATAGCTCTTGCCCAATAGGCCCGAGACGTCTGCGTAAACATAGAAGGCACCCTTTGGCATCGGGGTCACAAGCCCTGGAATCCTATTCAGCTCATTGACCGCAAGCTGGCGCCTTCGGTCAAAAGCTAGAAGCATGTCCTTTACGGGGGCTTGGTCTCCGGTGAGGGCGGCTATGCCAGCACGCTGCGAGATGTTGGAGACATTGGAGGTTAGGTGAGACTGCAGGTTGTTCGCAGCTTTAGCGGCATCTACCGGGCTCACCATCCAGCCGAGTCTCCAACCGGTCATGGCATAGGTCTTGGCAACCCCGTTGACCATGATCGTTCGGTCCGCAATTTCAGGAACCAGTTCGGTTATTGAGTGGGCGTAGGCCCCGTCATAGGTGAGGTTTTGATAAATCTCATCGGACACAACCCACAGGTTTGGCTTTGAGGCAACCCAGTTTCCGATGTCGAGAATCTCTTGTTTTGTGTAGACGGCTCCGGTTGGGTTCGATGGTGAGCACATCAAAAGCGCCTTGGTGTTTTTGTTATAGGCGGCTTCTAATTGGTCGACGGTGACCTTATAGTCTTTATCGCTACCCGCAAACACGTCGACCTGCTTGCCTCCGGCAAGCTTGATTGCCTCAGGATATGTGGTCCAATAAGGGGTTGGCACGAGCACTTCATCACCCGGATCAAGGATCACCGCGAAGGCTTGGTAAACCGCTTGCTTGCCACCGTTGGTGACAGTCACCTGGGTCGCAGAAACCTCGGTGCCGGAGTCGGTTTTGGTTTTGAGGGCAATTGCTTCGCGCAATTCCGGGAGCCCTGCGGCAGGGGTGTAGCGGTGGTTTTTGGGGTCCCTAACGGCCGCAAGTGCTGCCTCGACTATGTGGGCAGGGGTTGCGAAATCCGGTTCTCCCGCGGCGAAGGAAATGACGTCCTTGCCCTGGGCCTTCAAGGCTTTTGCTTTGGCGTCCACTTTAAGAGTTGCGGACTCGGCGATGGCTGCGATTCGTTTTGAAATGCGGGATTCACTCATGGTTTCTAGAATACTTGGAAGCACTGGCTCTTAGCCTAAAAAGCCCTTTGCATTGTGTGGGTTTAACGCCTAAACTCTTTTAAGTTGACATCTGCCGATAACTAATCTGGCGACAAATTCACTAATAGATACCAATCTAGAAGTGTGTCTTCGCTGGGTGGCACTTGAAACCAAGCCTTGTGCCTATTTCGGTTGGTGGCGATGGCAACATCTAGGGCGGTAGTTCAATTGGTAGAGCATCGGTCTCCAAAACCGAAAGTTGCAGGTTCAAATCCTGTCCGCCCTGCGTTTTAAGGAAAGGTTACAAATGGCAGAAGAGAACGAGAGAGCCTCGGAGGACCTGGTCGAAGTAGCGAAATCAGACGCTAGCAAGACTAAGAACCCTCTGCAGCGAGCTGTGCTTTTTATCAAGCAGGTGCTTGCCGAGCTCGGCAAGGTAACCAAGCCGAGCCGCAAAGAACTCATCAACTTCACCGGCGTGGTGCTCGGGTTCGTGGCCGTTGTGATGGTCATCATCTCCGGTTTGGACTGGGTGTTCCTAAACGTCGTAACCTTCGTATTTGCAGGATAAAGAGGATCAATTGTCAGATTTAAATTTCAGCGACGATTCAGTCGTTAGTGAGCCGGTGGAAATTGCCGAGCCTGCTACCGACGAGAACGTCGACCTAGACAACACCGATCTAGCCGAGGCTAGCGATGAAGCAAGCCACGAGATGGATGGCTTCCACATCGAAGAGGCCCCCACCGAGACGGCGGAAGAAGTGCCAGCGCCCATCGAAGAAGACCCGTATCACAAATTTCGCCAGGAGCTTCGCGAGCAGAGTGGCAAGTGGTATGTAGTCCACTCCTATGCGGGTTACGAGCGCAGGGTCAAGCAGAATATTGAAACTCGCAAGGCGGCCCTGGTGGGTGGCGATGAGATTCTACAGATCGAAGTTCCAATGGAAGAGTCCATTGAGATCAAAAACGGTCAACGCAAACTTGTTTCCAAAGTTCGCATCCCCGGCTACGTGTTGGTCCGAATGGAGATGACCGAAGAGAGCTGGTCACTAGTGCGCCATACCCCGGCCGTAACAGGTTTTGTCGGAAACTCGCAGCACCCCACTCCACTAAGGCCAAACGAAGCTTTTGAAATGCTCAAGCCGCTTTATACCCCGGAAGAAACCGAAGAGGTTAAAAGTGCTAAGGCAAGCGGCAAAGCCAAGGGCAAGAGCATTCCCATCAAAATCGATTTCTCGGTCGGCGAATCCATCCTCATCAAAGATGGTTCCTTTGCCGGTCTTCCAGGCACCATCTCGGAGATCAAGCCAGAATCTGGCAAGGTCACCGTACTGGTTTCACTATTCGAGCGTGAGACTCCAGTTGAGTTGTCCTTTGACCAGGTCGGCCCACTGAACTAACCCACAAAGAAAGAAAAAAATGGCACCCAAGAAAAAAATCACAGCTCTGATCAAGCTTCAGATCAATGCTGGCGCTGCTAACCCAGCTCCGCCCATTGGACCTGCACTAGGTCAGCACGGTGTGAACATCATGGAGTTCTGCACCCAGTACAACGCAGCCACTGCTGACCAGCGTGGCAATGTTGTTCCGGTTGAGATCACCGTGTATGACGACCGTAGCTTCACATTCATCCTCAAGACCCCGCCAGCTGCTGAGCTAATCAAAAAGGCAGCCGGAGTTCCTAAGGGTTCAGGCACCCCGCACACCGTCAAGGTCGCGCACCTAACCAATGATCAGGTCATGAAGATTGCTGAAATGAAGATGTCCGACCTAAATGCGAACGACATCAACCAGGCAGCAAAGATCATCGCTGGAACTGCTCGCTCCATGGGCGTAACAGTAGATCTGTAAATCAATAACCAAAAACTAACCAAATAGTCGTGGGATGGGTCGCGCTGACCCGGACACCACAACTGTGACCAATTAAGGAATATCAGCATGGCAAAGCGTTCAAGAGCTTATTTAGAAGCAAAGGCAAAACTAGTCGAAGGCAAGCTTTACTCTCCAGAAGAGTCAGCAGCACTCGCGATTGACACCGCAGGCAAAAAGACCAACTCCACAATCGAAGTTGCTCTCAAGCTTGGGGTTGACCCTCGCAAGGCAGACCAGATGATCCGTGGCACAGTCTCATTGCCACATGGAACTGGAAAAGTTGCCCGCGTAATCGTTTTCGCAACCGGAGCCGCAGCAGATGCAGCTCGTGAAGCAGGGGCCGATGAGGTTGGTGGCGATGAGCTAATCGCCAAGGTTGAAGCCGGTTGGGTCGACTTTGATTCAGCAGTTGCAACCCCTGATTTGATGGGTAAGGTCGGTCGTCTAGGAAAGGTCCTAGGTCCACGCAATCTAATGCCAAACCCAAAGACCGGAACCGTGACCATGGACACCGCGAAGGCAGTTGCAGCCATCAAGGGTGGCCGCATCAACTTCCGCATTGACAAGCAGTCGAACCTTCACTTTGTAATTGGGAAGGCAAGTTTTTCTCAGGAGCAACTAACCGAGAACCTAAACACCGCAATGGAAGAGGTTGTTCGTCTAAAGCCTTCCACTGCAAAGGGTAAGTACCTAATCAAGGGAGCAGTTGCGACCACATTTGGTCCTGGCATCCCGCTTGATGTCGCTCTTTACAGCTAAAGAGTTAATAGCCACTTATAAAGCGCCAGCGTGCTCGCACAATCATCTTGGTTGTATGCGATCACCTGGCGCTTTAGCATTTCTGCCTGAGACTTGTCTTCGGACAAAGCGGTTAGATACTGGTCGTAGTAGTCCATCGATCCCATTGCTTCTTTGACATCTGAGCCTCTTTTGAATTCGTAGTAGTTTTCTAATTTCTTTATTGAATAGCTCTCTTGGGAAATTACCAGAGCGGACTTCACTAATTTATAAAGATCCACAAATACTCCGCGTTCTAGAAACCGCTGCACCTCAACCTGATAGATGTTGTGCCGGATTGCCAGTTTCCTAAGAGCGCTCTGTTCGTAATTTGCGTAGTGATAGACCTTGGAGCCAGGGAAGCGTTGCTGACGATGAATTAGCTCTTTGACAAATATTGCAAAGGACTCCTTCTCACCCTGCCGATCATCGGCCCAATTATGGTGAAACTCTTCGCCCTTATCCACACTTGTCCAGCCGAAGAGATATTCCAAACCACCAGGTTCTGGAAAGAAAGTAAAGCCCTCAAGATCAAAGAACATATCGGCGTTATTTGGCTTTGGGAGGGCATCGAGTGCATCCTGATTGACTACCTTCACAAAATGCTGTCCGGTGTCGTAGGTCTGCTGCTGCAGTCTGGCTTGAAGAGAAAGCTGTTGCACTTTTTGCTCACTTAGTTTGTCAGTCTCACCCGAGAAGTCAGCGAGCTGTCTCACTGACTGCACTCCGGAGCGATTCAGCGAGGCAATCTGCACGCGCGTGATTCCAGCAACTAATTGCAGATGGTTTGATTCATGGCGAGTTTCCTCACACAGCGAGGGGTACTCGCAAATATCGCAATAGCTGGAAGCATCGCAAATTAGCACCCCAACATCCGCTAGCAACTTTGGTCTGGAATCCACGAATTTTTTCACGGCGCCGAGAAATTCAGCGCGCTTGGGCGCTAGTTGTGCAAGCAGCACCGCTGGGTCAAAGCCGATGATTTCCCGGGAGCCCAATATCAGGCCGTGCTCGGTTTTCGCTGCTAGTCCGATGGATTCCAAAACATCAAGGTAGAGCGCCACTTGATTTTGATAGTCGGGTTTGGCTGAGCTGGAAAGCTTTGCATCCCAGGCGCTGTATCCTCTGGAGTCATTTCCGAAGGGAATTGCTGTGAGGCCCGCCTGGCTGAAAACAAAACGGTAGTCGGCTCGCAATAAGAAATCGGGCCGTCCTGAAAACACAACTTCGCCAGATCCACCCCGAAGGCTTCCCTGGTAGATGACCGGAACTCCTTGCTGCATGAGTTCGATGGTGGAGTCCATTGAGTTGTCATTCGGGGCTTGAACTAATCCGTCGAGATTCAAAAGAAGCTCCTTTTCCAGCTGGGCCTCATATTTAATTCCGTATCGAATCGCAAGGTTATCGGGAGCCTGGTAGTGCTCCCGCACGAGCAATTCAACTCCCGGGATTTTCAGTTCGCGACCTACTGAAAGCCTCATGCAGTGACTGCATTGGGAGCGCATCAAGTCTCGGGAATCAAAGCTCCAAATGCCTTCACGAATTCTCATCACACTAGTCTGCCCGCAAGCATTGCTTCTGTTGGACTCTAGAGGCAGTTGGGACATAAGATTTGCGTGAGGAGACGATACGTTTGAATAATTTCGACCCCAAAAAAACCAGGCACGTTGTCCTGGTTGAAAATGAACCCCTCATGCGGGACCTATTGGCGCGGGCAATCGAGTCTGCAGGTTTCAGAGTCACCACAGCAGCCAACGCCGCTGACGCCAAAAGAGCGCTTATTTCAGTTGACCCAGACGCCTTTGTTTTAGACATTGAATTGGGACCTGGGCCCAATGGTTTTGATTTCGCCGAAGTTGTGATGAAGAAATCCCCATCAACCGGAATCGTATTTTTGACCAATTTGCCCGATCCGCGCTTTGGCGGCAAGGCCCAAAACGTAGTAAAAAAGAATCAGGCCTATTTGCGCAAGTCGGAGATCTACAGTGGCGAAGAACTTGTCCTAGCCCTAGAGGCAGTGCTGCGGGACCAGGTTACGAAGGAATACCGCCATGACCTAGTTTCGAATGATTCAATTTCCAGTCTCTCGGCAAGGCAAATCCAAACTCTGCAATTGGTCTCTGAAGGCAGAACGAATACTCAGATTGCAAAGGTTCGTGGAATTAGCGTTCGGGCAGTCGAGAGCATGCTCTCGCGAATATTTGGAATTTTGGAAATTGATCCAAATTCCTCCAACCCCCGGGTGGAGGCATCAAGTCGATTTCATCAACTAAGAAGCCAAATCGAGTAATGCCGCAAAACCAGCCACGCCTCCAAACCGGCTCCGGCCGGGAACTTTTGAGAGCACTTGGGCAGCCGGGGTCGCTGAATTGGCGCACGCACTTGATTTTCGCAGTCCCGGCAGGTGTTAGCCCATTTACCTTTGACTTTCCCAGGCTCGGAGGCAGCCCTTACTCCTGGGCTCTGACTGGGATTGCCGGCTTTTTGGCCACAGTTTTGGCGATTGAAATTTTTAGCAGGCTCTTTGGCAAGAACCGATGGCGAAAACCAAGGCCAGCTCTAGTGCTGACAATTCTTGGCCTGGCAGGGTTGACCCGGGGAGCGGTTATCAGCCTAATGGGCACCAGTATTGGAGTAATTCCGCTGAGTGACTTAACATTCAGAATTTTGGGTGGACCAGTTTTTGTAATTCTGATTTACTTTCTCGCTAATGCGATAGTGTCTTCGCGAATCGAGTACCGAGAAATCCTGAGTCAGCTGCTTGAAGATCAAGAGAAATTAGAGAAATCTCGCAGTGGGTTCAGCGCAGAAATTTTAAGACTTCAAAATGCTGTGAAGTTTCGAATTCAGGAATTAATCGCACCCTCGGTGTGGGAGCTCAGGAAGCTAGTCTCCGAGGCAAAACTATCAAAAGATGTCTCTGTGACAATCGGTGCATTACTAGGCCTGAATGAGTCAATCGTGCGGCCACTTTCAAAATCTCTAGCCGAACCAACCGGAAGATTGCAAGAACTACAAGGGATGTCAGGGCAAAAACTTGAACGCGTGATCTTCCCAGCCAGTGTTTACCTTGGCTCCAGTTTACCCATCCTGTCTCCAGTTCTAACGACATTTATACTTGGTTTGAGTACACGTCTAGCGCAGACGGGCTTCTTGCCCGCACTGCTTTTGGCACTTCTCACATCGGCTCTGGTTCTTAGCGCTCTAGTCATATTCACTCGGGTCACCAAAACACTTGAAGTCTCTACTCCAATAGCGGTTGCGGCTGTTGTCGGTTATGGAATTCTGATTGGGATTTTCACTGGGTTGTTAGTGCCGTTGGACTATTTGGGCCTGACTATTGTGTATGTTCCGCAAGCCATAGCTTTTGCGGTCTTAAACTTCATTCTTCATTTCTTGTTGCAGGTGTATCAAAACCAGCGAGTTGAAACTGTGAGTCAGTTGGCCGGGGTGGTGAGTGCGCTGAAAATTGTGAATGGCCAGCTACGGCAGCAGGTCTGGATTTATCAAAAAATGATTTCGAGTCAGCTTCACGGAAGACTGCAGGCAGTATTGCAGTCAGCCGCTTTTCGGCTAGCACGGCTTGAAAGCCCAACTCCACAAGAACTGGAGGCGGTTTTGTCGGATGTCAATCGTGCCGTGGCGGACCTTGGCAATTTTGACTACCTAGAGGGCAGTTCCCTTTCCCAAAGCCTTTTGGACCTCCAAGATGTCTGGGAGGGCGTTTCTCAAATCAAGTACAACTTAGACGAGGCCACCCAAACTAGTTTGGCAAAAGATCCAATTTTGGCAAGGTGTTTTATTGAGGTTCTTCGCGAAGCTGTCACAAACGCAATCAAGCATGCCGAGGCCGCAACTATTTGGGTTGAGGCTGAAAAGTTAGCCGATCGATTGAGGCTGAGTGTGGTTAATGATGGTCACGCTGTTGCTGATACCAGGCGCGGTTATGGCAGTGAATTAATTGATGAATTGACGCTGACAAGGAGCCTCGGAACCGAGAATGGCAAAACTATTTTTCGAGCTGAAATACTCTTTACTCGCTGATACGCAAGCCCACTTCTTCCTTGGTTGGAGGCTCGCAGCCAGCACGCTCGCAAACAATTCCGGCCGCAACCGCGGCTATTGCGGCAGCCTGTTCTAGGTCTTGATCACTTAGTTTTAGAAGGCGTGGCTTTGGGGCGGCTCCGAGGCCAGCCAGGGCATTAATCTCTGCTAAAAAGTTAGCCATGAAGGTGTCGCCAGCTCCCACGGTGTCAACCAGTTGAATCTTTGGGGCTGCGACATCAATCCTTTTTCCGCCGCGGTAAAGCGATGCACCGCTTGCACCGCGAGTTAGGACTACAAGCTTTGAGCCCTGAGACCAGAGGTGGCAAATTTCATCCAAATCCGCACCAGCGGGTAGGTCGAAGAGCCATTCTAAATCGGCGTCGGATGCTTTGATAATGTGGCTTTGACTGTTGGTTCGCTGCACCCTTTGAAGTTCTTTCGATCTTTCAAATCCCAGTGCTGAGCGGATGTTCAAATCGTGAGAAAGCGTGACCGCCCCGGCTGCATAAAGAGCCAGCAGCCAGTCTTCTATCACTAAATTTCCCGGCTCTATAGCCATAGCAAGACACCCAAACTGAACCGCACTCACGCCGAGCTCTTGAAGCTTCTCGAGGCTTGGGAGCTCACGGGGCTCCCAAGCCCAGTCGGCCGTGCCGTTTATGTAAAAGCTGTAGGAAGCCACACCCGCAGGATCGATGCTCGCAACCGCGAGAGTGGCCTGCTCCGTTGCTGCAATGGCAAGCTCCAGATTCACACCGTTAGAGGAGAGTCGGTGGCGAATCTGGACACCAAACCCGTCGGTTGAAATCCTCCCCAGAAACTGTTGCGGCTCACCTCTTCTGGCTAACGCCAGTGCGACATTCGCATTGGCGCCACCAACCACTGCGGTGAAGTTGCCACTCGCGTCGTTTTTGCCAATCAAATCTATAAGGGCTTCACCAATTACCAGAATCATCTAATAAGTCTAGGCTTGGGCCATGGTAAGAAAAATTGATTCAGTCAGACTCGCTCTCGCACTCCCGCTGATTGGGCTAGTAGCCACGTGGGTCACCTTCATGCTTTCGGCTTATTCCGACCAGTTTCTCGAACAGTCCTATTACACAGACTCAGGGGAGTGGATGAACCCAACCCCTGCGGTTCAGTTGAGCACCTATCTGATTTTGCTCGGCATCACTGCATTTGCTGCATCTGCGCTTTTGGGCCAACGAATTGCGATTAGCGAGCGGGCCAAAAATGACTCTGCCTTGGCAATCACGGCGCACCGCTTCACCAATCTTGCGGTAATTTTGTCTTTGGTAGCTGGCGCCGTCTACGCAATCGGTACTTTTTTGGGTGCGTTCAATACTTACGATTCCAGGGACGCAAGCGTTTTGATTCGAATCTTTGGCGTCTACGTGCCAATCATCTTGGCCACCGCGCTGGTGGTTTTTGTCTTGCTATTCGCTTTTGTCTTCAGAAACGATGCGCCGGATTTGCCTCACTCCGAAAAAGACAACGAACGCGATGCTCTGCAGCGCGCAATTGGTCTGGCCTATGCGGTGCCGGTTATTGGAACCGCCATTGCCATCATCTTCGGGTTAGCGGTCTATGACACCACCAGAACCAATTTGGATGTTTGGATTTGGGTAATTATCCAGGTGATTATTGCGAGCTCAATAATCCTTGGAACCCGCTTTGCAGCAAGGGCGCGACTTGCCAAGCCGCTACCGGTAAGACCACGTCGTACCGGAGCCGCCGCGGTGAACCTGAACTTGGTGCTAAGCATCATCTTTGGCGCAACTGTGACGCTGATGTCCTTCACCTATGGCTTTAGCGCCATCGAGAGCCTAAGGATTTGGCCCGAGTGGGTTGAGGGCGCAACAGATATGCAGTTACAGCCAACACTTGAACCGGTGACCCTCGAGTGGCTCTTGCGCGAGCTGGCGCCGGCACTGGTGCTCTTGGCTCTAGCCGCCTTCGGTGTCTACCGCAGCATGATTGTCAGAAACGGTCAGGCAGACAAAGTTGCTTAGTTTCTATCAGGGCCTCTTATTCGATAACGACGGGGTGCTGGTTGAATCTATGCATGGCGCGACCGAAGCCTGGCGGCTTTGGGGAAAGGAGTTCTCGCCTGGGTTTGAGCTTCTTCAAAGCCACCACGGTATGAGGGCCCAAGATTTAGTTTTGGAATTGGTTGGCGCCGAAAACTTCAAAGTGGCAAATGATCGAATCAATCAGCTCGAGCTCAAGGTGGCGCACCTAACTACCGCACTAAAAGGTGCTGTCGAACTCACGACTTCTTTAGTTGCCGGAACTTGGACTGTTGTAACAAGCGCCAACCAGGAGCTGGCGGCTGCCCGGCTGACAGCCGCTGGAATGCCAATTCCAAAGGAGCTGGTGTCGGCGACAGATGTTTCAAAAGGCAAGCCTGATCCTGAGCCATATTTATTGGGAGCCAAGCGACTGGGTTTGGATATCTCCGAATGCGTGGTGTTTGAAGATGCCGCAGCCGGGATTCAAGCCGGGCTTGAAGCCGGTGCGGGCCTACTGGTTGGAGTGACCGAATACGCTATGGATACCCAGGCGGATTTGGTAGTTTCTTCTCTGATGGGAATTACATTCAAGGATGGCGAATTGTTCATTCCAGATAGCTTGAGATTGAGATAGGTGGAAATTATGGCTGCAATTGAGTTTTATGGCGCTGACTGGTGTTCAGACTGCAGAAGGTCCAAGTCACTGCTAAACACTCTGGGTGTTGAATTTGCAATGTTTGATGTTGCGGAGAGTGCCGAAATGGCTCAAAAGTCCAAAGACATATCGGGCAAGACCAGTATTCCAGTGATTAAATTCGAAGACGGAGTCTTCTTGGTTGAGCCTTCAGACGCAGTTTTGCACGCCGAGCTAACAGTGCGCGGGCTAATTTAGTTCTATCTTTTTGGTAACTATTGACTTAGGCTGGGTCATGTAGTGCTAGAGGAAACCTCCTTAGGCACGTTGCCTAAGGAACCTCAATAAATATGTCAAAAGAATATTCGCCTTCCCGCGCGCCTAGAAGCGCGTCCGACTCAGCCCCAAAAAAGCGCTCAGTAGCGCCAAAGTGGGACGCCCCTAAGCGCGATGGTGCAGCTGCACCAAAGCGCGAAGGCCGACCTGGCTACACATCTAATAAGGGTGACTACGTCCCAAAGGGCGAGCGCTCCGGCGGCCGTGATTTCAACTCCGACCGCCCAAACCGCGACTCTTCCAGCTCTGACCGCGAGCGCTCCGGCGGCCGCGATTTCAACCCTTCTGACCGCAAGCCAAGGGCAAAGTCCGACCGCCCGGACCGCGTATCACGCGAGACTGGCCGCGACAAAGTCTTCGAAAAGGCTCGTGCCACAACCGGCAAGACCTTCCAGGGCGATAAAAAACTAGACCGTTTGCAAAGCACCGATGCCGCCGAGGTTGTCTCTTTTGCAACATTCGAAGAGATGGGCCTTCCTGAGCGCCTAGTAGATGAGCTAGTCAAGATGGGTGCGGCAACCCCGTTCCCAATTCAGGCATCCACAATTCCGGCAGCCCTTGAAGGTCGCCACGTTTTGGGCCGCGGTAAAACTGGCTCTGGTAAGACCATCGCTTTTGGTGTTCCGCTAGTTGCATTTTTGGCCAAGGCTGGAAACCAGCCTCGGGTGCCATTCAAGCCAAAGGCTTTGGTCTTGGCTCCAACTCGCGAGCTGGCCGATCAGATCGACCGCACGCTTTCTCAGCTTGCTAAGTCCGTTGGCTTTTTCACCACAACCATTTACGGTGGTGTTCCTCAGTACCGCCAGGAGCAGGCCCTCAAGCGTGGCGTTGACATCATCATCGCAACCCCTGGTCGCCTAGAGGACCTGATGGCTCAGGGTTTGGTTGATCTTTCAAGCTGCGAGCGCGTGGTTGTTGACGAGGCTGACCACATGTGCGATTTGGGCTTTGTTGAGCCAGTGAACCGCATTTTGTCGGCATCCGGCGAGAGCCAGAAGCTTTTGTTCTCGGCAACCTTGGACCAAGAGGTAGCTCAGCTAGTGAAAAAATACATGCCGAGCCCTTATGTTTACGAGGTTCCGGGCGAGGTAGAAGAGTCTTCGGATATCGATCACAAGGTATTGGTAATTGAGCCTAGAGACCGCTCAGCCGTGTTTCACCGCCTCGTGCAAGGTAGCGACCGAAGCATCGTATTTGTTCGCACCAAGTCAACCGCGGAAGCACTGGCTATGTCACTTAACGATGCCGGTGTCCCAACCGCTCGTTTGCACGGTGACCTGAACCAGGCGCAGCGTACTCGCAACCTAGAGCGCTTCACCAAGGGTGCAGCTCGGGTCATGGTTGCAACCGATGTTGCAGCTCGTGGTATTCACGTTGATGACGTGAAGCTGGTTATTCAGCTTGATCTTCCAGAGGAATACAAGACCTACTTGCACCGCGCTGGTCGAACTGGCCGTGCCGGTCGCTCAGGAACAGTTGTGTCACTAGTTCCAATGGGTCGCACTCGCAAGGCGGAGGATCTGCTAAAGCGAGCTGACCGCACCGCTGAATTCACTCAGGTGAAGCCAGGGGATGCGATCATCGAAGAGCTAGCAGGCCCAATCGCGCCGCCACCAATTGTTGATTTCTTAGACTTTGGCGATTCAAGATTTGAGTCAATGAACCGCGATAAAGCGAAAAAGGACTTGCGCGCCAAGCACACTCCAAATAAGCTATACCAAGCCAAAGACCGCCGGTATCGCGGGCGCTAAACCTAAGAATTAATTCAAAAGGTTCTGCCTCCACGACTAAGGATCACGAAAAGTGAATTCCAGCGTTAGGTGTGTGTAGAACTTCCCGATTCGGGAAATGCTCCGTGCGCCAAGCGCCGGAGCATTTTTGTTATCCAAAGTAGCCGGCACTAACCAACAAGGAGTGCCATGGCAGACAAGAAAGCGCAAGTTGCCGAGCTAACGGAGAAATTCAGTAGCTCATCAGCAGTTGTCCTTACTGAATACCGCGGACTCACTGTGGCGAAGCTTAAGCAGCTTCGCCGCTCAATGGCTGATGACGCAACATTTGTCATTGCAAAAAACACCCTGATCATGATTGCTGCAAAAAACGCAGGCGTCACCGCATTTGAAGGACAGTTATTTGGTCCAACTGCAATGACGTTTGTGCACGGCGACCCCGTGACCGCAGCAAAAGCACTCAAGGATTTTGCAAAGACTAACCCGCTGCTTGTGATTAAGACCGGTGTCATGGATGGCATCGCACTTTCAGAAGCAGATGTGAAGAAGCTTGCAGATCTCGAATCCCGCGAAGTGCTATTGGCTCAGGCCGCTGGTGTCTTCAAGGCTTCGCTATACAAGGCTGCCTACACCTTCAACGCGCTGCCTTCATCGGCAGTTCGCGTAGTCGACGCGCTGCGTCAAAAGCAAGAGTCCAACTAACTAAACGTTCAAATAAACTAGGAGACAAACATGGCAAAGCTAACCGCTGAGCAGCTCATTGAAGCATTCAAGGAGCTAACACTGATCGAGCTTTCTGACTTCATCAAGAAGTTCGAAGAGGTATTCGAAGTATCCGCAGCCGCACCAGTTGCCGTTGCAGCTGCCGCAGCACCAGCCGAAGCAGTAGAAGAGAAGACTGAGTTTGACGTCATCTTGGAAGCAGCTGGCGACCAGAAGATCCAGGTCATCAAGGAGGTTCGTGCAATCACTAACCTCGGCCTAGGTGAGGCTAAGGCACTAGTAGACGCAGCTCCATCAACCATCCTTGAGGGTGCGAAGAAGGATGCAGCTGAAGAGGCCAAGGCAAAGCTAGAAGCAGCCGGTGGCAAGGTTACCCTAAAGTAACTTAAGCTCTAAAAGACTTAAACCCCCGAGAGGCAACTCTTGGGGGTTTAGTTTTGGGTGGTTAACTGACTGTTAGTTCACCTGAGGCAAATCCTAGATCTTCTACTTTTCAGATGTTTTACAGACTAACCAGACGTGCAACCCTGTTGCTTTCTGACATAGTGGGTCAATTTAATATTTTTAGCCTAATTTTTTTTCCGGACTAATAGTCCTGCCGGTTTCACTGCCAGTGGCCTTTGGCTTGAGCGCATCGACAATGGAGCTGGCGCGAGAGCGGTAAGCACAACTTCCTATCCGATGTCACCCGGCAATAACGAAACTATTTTGAAGCAGCAAAGCACTAACTCGTCGGTCAATTATTTCCACCTTGGGCTCTATAAGTTTGGCGACCAGCACTTCGTTGATAACGGCAGAATTCAAGGCAATTACCTCCAACACTGCAGAGGCCTCTCAGGCCCTTCACAGTTCCTGATGCTTCGGTTTCGGCGACAGTGTTTGGGGTGGCGATGACATCGTCATTACTCGGGGCCTTCCAATATTTGATGGCGGGTCTGCAATCAGTGACTACCAGATCTTGCTGGACAGTGTCCCTGCCACCTTCGCCACGACTAGCCCGACATCTTTCGCAATTCCAAAGAACTCGTTGACCCCAGGTTCAACTGTCGCAATCGATATCAAGGTAGAAATCGGTGCTCGTTTGTCCACGCCAGCTAACGGGTCGCAAGCTTTCAAGCTCCTGTTGTAGTCAATCCAAGATCCCCAATCCCTTCGGTTCCAGGACCAGCTGCAGGCATCGAAGCAGTCTGTGGTCAAACCTGGGTTTGGACTAAGAGAATTAGCCCTAACGAGGTCAAGGTTTTACATTAAGTTCCCTGAGATGGGTGCCAACTACCAGATCAAACTTCAAAAAAACGATGGCGACTATGTTCGAAAGATGAGTAAGACCATCAACTCAACTGCTGACACAGGTTTGAGAGTTATTGGTGACTCGTATTACCTGGTCAGGACCATCACCCTTCCTGGCTCAGGTCAATACCGAATAGCGGTCACTCTTGATGGCGAAAGAACCGTTTTGAACAGCAAAGACAGGCCGGTTTTCTATAGCTATCGGTGAGCCTGAGGCAGTCGTGCTTGTTAGCTAATTACGCTTACGAGGCAAGACCCGCAGAGCACTTGAACTGAACCTTTTTTGTTTGGACTCCTTATTTGGTGTGCAACTTTTGGGGTTCAGTTCGTTTCTAAGCGGGTCCTTTTTTTGAGTGAAGTGGAATCCTTTAGCACTTCTATTTTTACCGGGCTAAACGATGGACTTGGCTACAAAGATCTATTAGGCACTAGCCTCCGCAAGCTTTACCGAATTGTCTTTGTTCTCATCAAGCCAACGACTTTCTCGGAGCTGTCGAATAATGTCAGTCGACAAAATTGAGAACTTTGAGTGCTATGAAGTCGGAGAAAACTTTTTCACCTAGCTGTAAATTAATATCGGTGCATTGACGAGCGGAACAAGTAAAAGATTTCCAGGTTGTACCAACGCCGACTTGGTCCGCCAGCAGAAGTTTGTTGCATCCTTAGAGCGATTACATGGCCAGAAAGAGTGTCAGTAATAATTTTGGTTACTCAAGATAGCAAGTGGGTCAAATTCCTTAGAAAAGTCAGACTTCAGACCCTCTCGAAGATGTGAGCTCGTAGTTTCTGGGCCTTTCTGAAAGGATTTTGACGGAAATTTCAGATAGACGCCCCATAACCCTCAAGATAACTTCGGGTACCCGTACTTGTACAGGGCGCAAAAACCCCCAAATGCTATCTTTTAAACTCTATGGGTTCAAAAAGATTGGGCAACCAGCGAGCGCTCTTGAAGCGTCTATTTGTTTTGCCCGCACCCAAAGCCTCGCCCTTGTTTGATTGGGTGGCAAAGTGAGAATAAAGAGGCCGAAGCTATCGACTCGAGCCTTTGCTGTGCTCACTGGAATGTTGGGTTTTGTGCTGGTCAGCGCCCTCTCAGTTGGAGGACTATGGAGTGATCAAGCGGCAGCTAGCTCCTCCTGCACGAACCAAAATGGACAAAGCGGTATAACGGACGCTCGTGTTGTGGGTACAAATTGTGTCCTAACTTTTGACACTCCTGGTTCGTACACCTGGACAAAACCAACAGGGGTATCGAGCCTGGCTCGGGTGGTAGTGATTGCCGGTGGTGGAGCAGGAGGATCTAGGCACGGCGGTGGCGGTGGAGCGGGAGGATTTAGAGACTCGTCTGACGTTGCCGTTCCGAGCGATAGCTATTCGATCGTTGTCGGAGGGGGAGGACTTGGGGTAGCAGCAATCGGTAATCACACCTCTGGAGGATCCTCAAGCGCATTTTCCATTTCGTCGACAGGTGGGGGGCGAGGAGGAAGCAACTACGGAGCCCAAGAGGCTGGTGGCTCCGGAGGAGGTGCTCACAATGACAATGCCTCAGGGGCAGCAGGAACAACCGGTCAAGGATATAACGGTGGTAATGGCCGGGGTGGTGGTGGGTACGCAGGTGGCGGTGGAGGTGGAGCCGCAACCCCTGGCTCTAACGTTTCAAGTAATTATGTGGGCGCCAAGGGCGGTGACGGCGTTCAATTCAATATCCGAGGGTTTGTTGACTCTGCAGCTGCTGGAGGCGGCGGCACTGGCGTATCGGGATCAGGAACCGGTGGGGCTAACGGCGGAGGAGCAGGTAACTCTTTAGGCGCAGGAACCGATGGTTCTACATGGGGCAGTGGTGGTGGTGGTGGAAACTTTAACGATGGCGTTGGTGTTTCTGGATACAAGGGAGGAGATGGGCGGTCAGGAGCGGTACTTGTTAGCTACCAAATGAGCGCCCCAACCAACCCCAGCTCAGTCACTGCCTCAGTAGCAAATGCGCAGTCAGTAGTTTCTTGGGGCGCCTCAACATCAAATGGCGGTGCTGTCACATATTCTGTGACCTCGAGTCCTGTGGTTTCAGCACCAGCATCTTGCACGAATACAGCCAGCACTTCCTGTACCTTTGCGGGGCTCACGAATGGCACCAACTACACCTTCACGGTGAGGGCAACCAACACGATTGGAACTAGCACCGGAGCTACAGCAACGGCAACTCCGCGAACTACAGCTGGCCAACCAACTAGCGTCTCAGTTACAGCGACAGGTGCGAGCACTGCGAACGTTAGCTTCACTGCGCCGTCTTCAAATGGTGGCTCCACCATTACTTCATACACCGCAACCTCGTCGCCATCTGGGATAACAGGATCAATTTCCCAAGCTGGATCTGGGACGATTGCAGTGTCGGGGTTAGTTCCTAACCAGGCATACACCTTCACTGTGACTGCAACAAATGCCGCTGGAACTTCTAGCCCATCCTCAGCATCCAGTTCATTCACGATTGCTGGCACAGCAGCCACGGTGAATATAACTTCCACAGGATCAACCTCAGGGTCATTTGTAAGCGGAGTGTTCAAGACCAACACCTTGGGTGCCGCTAACATTTTGAACACTGACCTGCAAACGGCTTTGACTCAAGGCAGCATCTTGATTGAGAGTGCCGGTGCGATAACCGTTTCGGCCGCCGTAACCAACTCAACCGCAAATAGTAATTTGACTTTGAATTGTGCGGGGTCTGGTGCTTTCACTAATTCGAACGGCGCGATATCCGTTGGAGGAGCATTGAGTGTTGACTGTGCAACTATCACCACTTCAGCGGCTTTAGGTGCGGTTGGCTCTGTTTCTCTTACTTCCGCAGGTGCAGCGTCTGCCCTGACAGTTGGTGGAAACGTGATTGTTACTGGTGCAGGAAATGATTTGACCCTTAAGTCTAAATTCAACATCCTGATCAATAGTGCCACCTTACAAACTGCAGGTACTTCTTCGGGCTCTGGAGGTGGAGTTATTGTCTGGTCAGACAGCGATGGAAACAGCACGGGATTTGTGCAAACAACCAACAGTGTCTGCATAAATACATTTGGTTCCTGCGTAACACCAGTTTCGACAGGTGGCGGCGACATCATTATTGGAGGTGGATCTACCACTGACGCTTCGGGAAGATACCCAACTGGAGGTTCGCAGGCAGGCTCCGCGTCAGGGCAACACGGTGTTAGGCTCGGCTCTGCCCACGCGGCGAACGGCACAAAGATTTGGTCTGGTGGTGGCGACCTTTCTCTCTCCTCGAGCACGGGAACAAGCGCAGGAATTTACGGGCAATACTGGTATGGAGGCACCAGCATAAACGCTGGCAATGGTCAGGTAAGAATCAATAACTTTGCTGGTGCCACGACAACGACTCAAACTTACGGATTGTTTCTGGAATCAATTAATCATCCAATTACAGTCACGTCATCAAAACCAGACGGACAAGCAATTCGGATTATTAGCTCTTTGGCCAACACTGGAGATAGATCTCAGCCAATTCTCTTTTGGGACGGAACAGGATCCATTAGGAAGACAATCTCTGCCACCGGTGGTGGAGACGTCTACATGGAGGGCAATGCCTCTGGAACCGGAGCCAGCACTTACTCTTTTGAAATAAGCAATGCAGACATCCTGGCCTCCGAAGGCGACATAACGCTTAAGGGAAATCGTGGAGCCAATTTTAACTCCCGAGACACGAACACCCTTACCAGTTTTGGAGCCGTTCCCTCAGGCTCGGCAAAGGGCGACATACTGTTTGAAGGTAATCGATTCAAGAACCAGTCAACCGATTGGGGCCTTTTGATAAAAACAGCTGGGTCGCTAACAGTCAGACCCTTAGCTGGAGAGAGTTTTACCGACGCAATTACATTTCCACGATCTGAAGTTTCCCTAATTGGATTATCTGGCTTGACCATTGGCGGGATTGGAAATACGCAAGCAATAACGGCATCAACGCCAAGCGTCAGCTCAACATCTATCGCCGGTGATGTCACATTCAGAGGTGGGGCAGTAACCCTAAACGGAAACATCACAGCCTCTGGAAATATATCGGCCTATGGGGCCGCGATTAGTCAAAGCGGTGCTTTCACATCCACCGAAGGTGACATAACGCTCTCAGGCACTGGCGCCATAAGTACTGGCGCGAGCGCAACAAACACCTCGACAGCTGGAGCAGTGTCAATTACCTCGAGCGGGTCAACAGTTACGACGTCAGGATTAATTTCTGCGAAGACTGGCGTCACTCTAGAAACCACAAGTGCCTCTAGCTCGCTAGCCGTGAATGGCAATGTTACGGTTACTGGGGCTGGTGGAGATCTACTCTTGAAGTCAAAAGTCAATGTCGTCATTGACACCGCAGGGATAAAGCTTCAGACAGCTGGCACTGCCTCTGGGTCTGGCGGCCGAATAATTCTCTGGTCAGACTCTGATGCTTCTGGGCAGGGATATATAACTGTCGATCCGAACGTAACGCTCAACTCAATAGGTGGTGCCACCACTACCTATACCGGTGGTGGAGACATTCACCTTGCAGGCGGTTTGGACAATGGTTCGACAGCCGTTTCACCAGCTTCAGTCAATAACGACGGGCTGCCAGATGGTTGGGCGATCGCTACTGACGGCCAAATGGGTATTTGGTATGGGTTCGGTGCTGCCAGTGGAAACACCAACACCATCCAAAGTGGTGGCGGGGATATTCGTCTTTTTGGAAAGAGCACGACAGCAGTCGATGCTCTTGCCTTTCACTGGACAACCCGCGTTGATTCCGGTTTAGGCCAAATTGAGATTCGAGCTGACTCCGCAGGCTGGGGGCTTCAGCTGAACAGAAGTGGTGACGCCGACACTTACACCAACAAGTCAATCTTTACCTCAAGAAGCAACATTTCGCCTGCTATCGGAATGTACGCAAAGAGCACCGGTGGCGTGGACTACATCGCACTCACTGGATCCTGGGCTGATACTGGCACTGACAACCTCGTGATTCAGTCGGTGGGAGATGGTTCTGTGGAAATTAAGGCAGATGGCCCTGCAAACAATCCTGCGCTTGGACTTACTTCCACGGCAGTTTTGAGTAAGTCGGGAAAAATCACGCTCGATGGAGGAGCTGGAAATGCAGGTATCCATTTCGGTGCTTTGCGATCTGGTCACAGCCAGGGTCAAGTGCATTTAGGAGACTGCGCTGTGGCAACCTGTGCAAATAGTTTGGTCACATCTTCCTCTGCCGATGTTGAGGTAATTGGGAACAGGGTTACAACCTTCCTAACCTTAGGCACCACAGTCTCAAGCTTAGGGGCGCTGAGCATTCTCCCTGCGGCCAACAGCACCGCCTTCACAGATTTCCAGGGACGAACTGCAGGACTCACGCTGGCATCAAAGCTTGGTGGCCTTCAGATAGGAAGGCCGGGCGACACCACAGCTGCAATGACCCTTTCAAAAAACTGGACTATTGCTGGACCAATTAGTGTCCATGCTGGTGACATAGTTGTCGCTAGCAACATCGAGCTCGTGACAACCGACGAAGCCACCTCTCCTATAAGGTTCTTCACCGGCGGCAGTATTTACACCGCTACCGGTGTTGACCTCACCACTACTGGCTCAGACGTCGTTTATTGGACTGCTGTTGACAAGGTTGCTGGAACTAACAGAACGGCTTCCAATATCTACATCGACCCTGGGACCATAACAACTAACGGTGGCAAGATTTGGCTCGCGGGCGGTCGGGATGATGGGGGCCTTGATGCTCTGATCACCACAGATCGGGGTAAGTGGTCCTCGGTGTCAGCACGGGATGGCCTACCCGATGGCTACGCGGTCGGCCAGAATAGCGCTAACTGGGACGAAATGGGCGTTCTAATAAACGCAAACTCGGTTCTGAAATCAGGGGGCGGTGACATCTTTATTGCCGGAGCGGTAGCCCCCGCGGGTGGATACAACCTTGGACACATCGGCATTTTCCCTGGGGTTCAAATCGATTCTGGCACTGGGCGCATTGCGATGTGGGGACGTTCGCTAGGCAGTGCAACCAACCAGGGTATTAGTCTTCACGTTGGGAACAACGGGGCTCCGGCCATAATTTCTTCTGATGCGGCGAGTGCCGATGCTATCTCCCTATACTCTGACTCTTCTGCCGGCGGAGCCTGGAGCAGAGGAATTACGGCTTTATGGTACGCAGCCTGGGACCAGAAGTCTGGGCATCAAGGAGTGCGGATCCTTGCAACCAAATCAGGTGGTGGTATCACACTGTCTGGAATAGGTTCATCTGCCGGCAATGACGGTAGTGGCATCCAAGGACTACGACTTGGCTTTATCGACATTCTCGCAACTGACGGCCCCATTACTTTAAACGGAGCTGCTGGGCCTTCTAGCTGGGCCGTGGGCACATCCTTTGGATGGGAAAACAATTCTCAGGAGGCAGTCCGACTCGGCGCTTGGACTGCTGGCGCAACAAATGCAGTAGGCGGCAATCGTGTGACCACCGCTGGAGGTACTCAGGTTGACTTTGCAACATCCTCCTCTGATGTCACAATCCATTCTGATGCGGTGTGGATGAGGCAATCCGGAAATGGCATGTGGGGTGTTTATGTTGCAACCACTGGAGACTTCAAGATTCTGCCCACCACAATCACCGGCGGACTATTTACTGAATCCGCTAACTTCAAGACAACTCAGAACACCACTGACTGGTCGTTCGGAAAGCTCCAGTTCCCAATTACCCCCGAGAGCATACAAATAGGTCGACCAACCACCACGACACCTATCAGCATCGCTTCAAACCTAGAGGCTCATGGAGCAATCTCGGTCCATGGCAGCGCACTCAATATTCAGGGCAACGTTGAAAGCAAGTCTGGCCGCGGTGACGTGCTATTCAAGTCCAGAAGCAGCATTGCACTCGCCCCAAATAAGAAAATTGAAACCAATGGTTCAAACATAGTCCTCTGGGGTGGATCTGCAGATGGAAACGGCTATGTGCTAATTGATGACGGTGCCTGCGTAAACACAAACGCGTCCTGTGATCCAGCGGTGTCAGTTTCTACCGGAAGCATTTACATGGGTGGCGGATCTGCTGGGACTAGCTACCCAACCGGACCTGTAGTTGATAGCGGTTATCGGGGCGTGAGGCTGGCCACCAGTTCGCTTTCGAGGGTCAAGGTCCTTTCCGGTGGCGGAGACATCGTCATGAGGGGCCAGTCAAATCTTCATGGATTCGAATCTTGGCAAGGGTCAACAATCAAGGCCACAACCGGCAGCATCACCATTGAGGGAACAAGCACAACCGCCGGCAATCAAGGTGTGAGATTCGCTACTAATTCTGGAACAACACTGATTAGTTCTGGAAAAACCTCGGGCACAGCAATCCAGATACTCGGGAAGCAAACCAATCCCGGAACTAACACTCTTTCTAACGCTATTTACATTGGTGACTCTAACTCCACCATCGAGGCAACCGGTGGCGGGGATATTGTCTTCAGCTCCGATGTTGTTTCAGCATTTGATACTCGAAGCGTTGACCTTAGGTCT
The DNA here is from genome assembly GCF_900100865.1 of Candidatus Aquiluna sp. UB-MaderosW2red. Classification (NCBI taxonomy): domain Bacteria; kingdom Bacillati; phylum Actinomycetota; class Actinomycetes; order Micrococcales; family Microbacteriaceae; genus Aquiluna; species Candidatus Aquiluna sp. UB-MaderosW2red. The sequence goes on along the minus strand of NZ_LT627734.1, from coordinate 1,620,394 downwards.
GCAACAGTGTCGGCCAACGGCGGTGACATTCTGTTTGATGGCGATTTTGCGGATATCATTTCCTCCAACATCACTGGCACAAGCGGGTCTAGCATCCGGATTAAGTCTTCCTCCCATATCGGTCTTGACAGTTCCACCGTTCAAACCTCAGGACCGTCCGGAGCAAAACTGGGCCAAATTTCGCTTTGGACAGACTCTGACGGCGATGACGCCGGGGTCTTCCGCACCAGCAACGCTGTCTGCATTAACACAATCGCATCGTGCTCCGGAACCTCAGAAACTGGCGGAGCCGACATCGTCATTGGCGGCGGCAGTGCAGCTAAGGGCTTCTTCCCCGCAGGAGGCGCGCCATCAACTGCAGGCTCACAAGGAGTGCGGCTAGGAAGTGCCAATGCCGCGAATCAATTCAAGCTTTGGTCTGGTGGCGGCGACATTACCATCCGATCTAAATCTGCTACCAGTACAAACCTCATTCAGGGACAGTATTGGCATGGTGGCACCAACATGAACTCTGGCTCAGGCGCCATTTTGGTTGAAAACATTGCTGGCGCGACCGGGTCTATGCAAAGTCTAGGTATCGACATCCGGGCAGACGGTCACCCAATCTCCGTCGTCTCCACGAAAGCCACCGGTGAAGCAATCAAGTTTGTGAGCGCTTTGGGAACAACGAACGACTATTCAACGGCAATCTTGATTTACAACGGCACAAACACTGTTCGCACCTCAATCTCGGCCACTGGCGGCGGTGATATTGTCATGGAGGGCACAGCAGCTGGGACTGCCAACAACACTTATTCTTTCGATTTCAGCAACGCGGACATTATTGCCACATCAGGAAACATCACGCTCAAGGGCAATCGGGGTCTATGGCTTAACCGACTCGGAAGCGGCTCCTCAAACATTGGTGCGACTGCCGCTGGAAGTGCAACGGGCAACATTTCGATTGAGGGCAATCGTTTCATAACTGACTCAACGCTGCCTGTTAACTTCAAGACCACTGGCAAGCTAACCGTCAAGCCGATGGCAGGCCAATCTTTTATCCATCCAGTGACCTTTCCTGCCACCGGCTACACGCTCACCGGTCTTACTGGCTTGCAGATTGGGGCGGCAGACAACACTGCCAACCTAACGGTTGGCCAGTCAGCAACTGTTGCGGGTCCGATTACATATCAGGGTGGTGTTATCACAGTCAGCAATGCCCTGACGAATAACGGAGCTGGACCAATCTCGCTTACTTCGAGTTCCACAGTTGCGCAAAATGCTGATCTGGCTTCCGGTGTTGGCGGAATTTACATGAAGTCCGTTGGAAAAATCTCTGTAGGTCCAGGGGCATCGGTTGCCGTCCCTAGAAAGCTCTCCACGGCTGGAGGCCCAATCACATTATGGACAACTGCTGACAACGCTGGAGTTGATTTCAGTAACTATGTCTTGATTGAGACAAATGCCAATGAAAGTGATGGTGCAGACATCACTATCGGTGGCGGTTCGGCAGATCCAAATAATTCGGCAAGGCCAGCTGGCAGTACTTTGAGCACTAGCGGAACAGCCTTGCAAATCGGTGGAGTGTCAACCAACGCGGAGAACCTCGTGAGGGTCTACTCAGGAGTTGGGGCCATCAGCATGAAGGCACAAACAACCCACGCGAATGCTGCTTCGTCTGGAATCAACTTAAGTGCCGGTGTGAAGATTGTTGGCAACACCATTGACCTCTTCGGGAAGGCAAAGGGAACTTCAGGTACGGACAACACGGCTTCTGGTATTTTCCACTATGAAGATTTGGCAAGCGCCCAGACGGTCATTGAGGCGACAGCAAGCTACTCGACCCACACCAATGCATTAACCATGACTTCCGTTTTGGAAAATGGAGCCTACGGTTCGATGCTCGGCAACGCAACGGGAGCTCGCTCCGCTCAGATCGCGATCATCACCTCAGGTGACATGGCAGATATGTTGCTGAGCGGTGAAACATTGACTGGCGATTACGGCTTCCAGACAGGCGGCCTGCTGATTGCAACCAAAACAGGAAACGTTGTTATCGATAGCAAGGGCAAAGTAGTCGTTTTCTCCAGAAGTGGCGCCAATAGAAAAGTCGAGTTCAAACCCGTTGCCGGGCCCACGGGAGGAGACCTGACTGTTTACACTTCCGCGGTGGACAGCTTCAGCAATGGCATCATGGAGATTAAAACCGCAGGGGTTGTGTCAATTTTGCCCCCGGTAGGACAGACCTCCTTTGGTGCAGAAACGACATTCCCAATCCCAGGATCAAGTATCGACGTCGGTGGTTTGATTGTCGGCAAAGTTGGAAACACAGCGAACCTGGTCCAGGGTGCAGCGATTAAGTCAAGCGGCGACGTTAGGTACTTCGGTGGCGCCCAAACGGCTAACTTGGCAATCACGACATCAAACTCGGGCAACATAGAGTTCTATCCAACAACCTCGTTCACAAAGAGCACACCCAGTTTTAATGCATCTGGTTCGATTTTGATTGGAAAATCTTCATCTCCGGCCTCCTCCGTAACGTTGAGCACATCGACTTTGACGGCAGGGGCAAGTGTGGAGGTCTTTAGCTCTGGAACTATCACTCAGACAGCCGCCTTAGCAGCAAGCTCTGGAATCCAGCTTGAGTCCGGCACAGATGTGTTGGTGCAGGCCAACATTGGCTCGGGAGTTGGCCCAGCGCTTATTAAGGCCAAAAGGCACATTGTCACAGCGGCCGGAACCTCTGTATCACCGCTAACTATTAGTTCTCTGGGTCAAAACATTACATTCCAAGCGGACTCAGATGGCAACGAATTCGGTCATGCCCAGATCAAGAACTTCAATCGCCTGGACACGGGCACTGGTGGTGGAGACATCCTGATTTCAGGCGGAACTGATCCGGCGTCAGGTTTTGCGACATCAAATAATGACGGAACGGGGAACATATTTGGTGGCGTTACTTTAGCGACCACAGTTGATGGAACCAATCCCTACTTCTCGAATGGCATTCGTATTACAGCCGGGACTGGTGACGTGACAATACGAGGCTGGAGTAAGGGAGAGCAGTATGGCCGCGGTGTAATTGTACCCCTAAGTAATGATGCAGCTAATCCAACGGTTATATCCGGGCGTGACATTTCACTTGTAGGGAAGTCCACCGGTGCTTCTTCGTGGTACGGCATTGAGCTCGGAAAAACTTCAGGAAACCAGGCGGCACAAACTACTCAAAACTCAATAACTGCGACTCGAATATTGTCTCTCTTGGGTACATCAGATGTTTACGATGGCATTGTTCTCGTTGGCAATACAAAACTGTCCGGTGGGACAATGTCTCTGGAGGGAACTGGCCCGAGATACCCTGTGATGATCTCGCTTGCCCAGTCTGCCATCGATGCTGGTTCAGGTGGAGTTTCAATACTCGGAGTGAAGTCCTCCGCCAGTGCTGGAGACCTGACCTTAGCTGCGAGCTCTTTCCTTTCTTCCGGGCTTGTATCAATCGAACTCCGACGAGCCTCATCTAACGCTGTTCTAGATATCACTGGTGGGATTGATTCATCTTCGTCGAATTCCAACATCGAGATAACGTCTGATTTTCTAAATCTAGGAGCATCCATAAACGCAGGAACCGCAAGGGTCACCATCGAGCCTTTGGCCCCAAGCCAAGCAATCACTCTGGGAAGTGAAGTGGCAGGCACCTTGGCGCTCTCAACAACCGAATTGCAACGTATTTCCGCCGGAACCTTGGCTTTCAATACTGATGGCAACATTAACGTCTCTGCCAGCCAAAACTTCACAGGTAAAGTTTCTACCCTTGCCCTCAGAGCTGGCGGCAACGTGAATGGCTCAGCAGGAGTCGGCATCACCGTTGCAAACCTAGGCATCGACGCTGGCGGAACCATCAACTTCCCAGGCAATCAATCAGCATCAGTTATCGCCTTGAATGCCTCAACAGTCTCTTATAACCAGTCGGCCAACTACTCAGTTGCAACTGTTGATTCAATTGATCCTGAGTTTGGCTACGGCTTGAAGATGGCAGTTTCAAACGTGCCGGTAACTGGAACTGTCGATGCTTTTATGGCCGTTACTTTCAACCCGCCACCAACTGTCACCATTAGAGATAAGTTCGGCAACACACTTGCAACCAACAACTCCTCAGCTGGGGACTACACGGTGTCAACAGCTTTCACTGTCGCAACAACAACCTCTGGCACCCCGGTTATTTCGGGCGCAACGGCAACTCGCTCGGGTGGCACGTTCACCTTCTCCGACCTAAAGGTCGTTGACGGCACTGGTACAGGAACATTCACTTTCAGCGCGACTCGAAACGGCACATCACTTTCTCAGAACTCTGAATTAGTTGATGGAGAGGCATTTACCGCTCAATCAACCACCACTTTCACCTCTGCCAGCTACAACATTCAAGCGGGCGAGCCCGCATCAATTGCGCTTTCATTTGCCAGCACTTCAGCTCAAGCGGGCAAAACAGGCCTAGCACCTACTGCCACCCTGAAAGATGTCGGCGGTAACACCATTGCTTCTGGCCCTCACGCTAACGCGGCAATCACTATCTCAATTGCCGGGCTAGATGGCATCATCGTTTCGGGTGCAACTGCGACCACAGTTAATGGTGTTGCAAGCTTCCCGAACCTGGTTCTTGGTGGCAAGGTCAACACCGACTACACCCTCACCTTTTCTGTCACCTTCCAGAACACAAACACACCGCCGCAGTCAGTCACAGTTACTGAGGATGAGGTTGTCACACTTACCTTCGGAGATGCCAGCAAGGTGACACTCGGTGCAGCTACCCAAACAGTTGCCAACCGATCCAATCTGGCAAATATCGTTGCCACCATTCGGGACGCTTACGACAACGTCGTGACAGATTCGACCGCATCCGTTGCTCTTACCTTTGGCACGGGATCGACCCTTGCACAATCGCCGGTAGTCACTGACTACAGTGCGCAGAACGCCTCCTCAGGCGTTGCAACCTTCAGCGGTGTTTCACTTGCTGCAACGGTAGACAGCTACACGGTAACTGCTAGCTCGAGCACGCTAGCGACTGCAAGCCAGGTGGTCACAGTTACCCACGGTCAAGCACACACAATAACCTTGACCGCTCCCGCGACCGCAACCAATGATGTTGTCTTTGGAACTCAGCCAGTCGTGCGGATCTTTGACCAAGAGGGAAACTTGGTCACCACAGGGGACCAGTCAACCCAGACCGTTACCCTCTCGGCAACCGAAGCCACTCTTGGTGGAACAGTCTCTATGCCTGCAGTTGCCGGTGAAGCAGACTTCACGGGAAAGTTAGTAAAACTAACCGGAACCATCGGTTCTATCACCCTCAAAGCCGCCATCGCATCACCAAACGTGATTGAGGAGACTGAGACCATAACCGTTGGTTTTGGTTCAGCAACAAAGCTTTCCATTACCCAGGCTGCCTCAGGCTTTGTCAACCGCACCGACTTCACTGCTCAGCCCAAGGTCACAGTTCAGGATATCTCTGGAAACACGGTTCAAAACTTCGTGGGCACCATCAGCCTCGGTATTGGCTCGGGCGCGATCATCACCGGATCTCCTTCAATCACCTTGGCATCTCCAAATTCAGGTGTCGCTACTTTCTCAGGTTTGGGTCTGCAGGGCACCATCGGCAGCTACACGATAACCGCTAGCTCTTTGAACCTAACTTCAGCTACTCAAACTGGTGTTGCCCTTACTCACGGAGCTGCAGCCAAGGTGGTTGTTACCGCTCCGGCTAATGCCCAAAGCAATGTCGTCTTTGGAACCCAGCCTGTCGCACGGATTCTGGATGCGGACGACAACCTTGTCACCACCGAATCTGAATCCACTCAGGTTGTTACCCTCACTGCGACAGGCGCTACCCTGAGCGGCAACAACGCCCAATTGCTTTCAATGGCAGCGGTTGCCGGTGAAGCTAACTTCACTGGCAAGGGTCTCAAGCTTGAGGGCGAACTTGGCACTAAGACTTTGACTGCCACGATTTCATCCCCATCCCCGATTAGCGGAAATGCATCCATTGAGCTTGGTTTCGGCGAGGCGGTAAAGCTAGCCATCACCCAAGCTGCTGCAGGCTTTGTAAACCGAACCAACTTCACCACTCAGCCCAAGGTGACAGTCCAAGATGTTTCGGGCAACACCGTCACCAACTTCACCGGTGAAGTTGAACTTTCGATTGGCTCAGGCGCAATCATCACCGGCGACATTGATCTGACCTTGGTTGCGGGCGACTTGGGTGTTGCAACCTTCTCAGGTTTGGGTCTGCAGGGCACCATCGGCAGCTACACAATCACCGCTAGCTCCCAGGACCTCACTTCAGCAACCCAAACTCCTGTTGCTCTTACTCACGGAGATGCAACATCGGTTGCCCTAACCATCCCTGCAACTGTCACCAACGATGCAGTCTTTGGAGTTCAACCTCAGGCAAGGATCCTGGATGCTGATGGCAACCTAGTTTCAACAGGAACTCAATCAACCCAGGATGTTGTCTTGAGTTCTTCAAACGCAACTATCTCTGGCACCTTGACCCAGCCTGCCCTTGGAGGTGTTGCTGACTTCACTGGCATCAAGCTCACGTCAACCATTGGCTCAAGAAGTGTCACTGCAACTATCTCTGACCCAAGCGCCGCTGACACTGAAGCCACCACAGTTACATTCGGTTCGGCAACCAAGCTCGCAATCACCCATGCTGCCGCAGGCTTTGTCAACCGCACCAACTTCTCGACCCAGCCCAAGGTCACAGTCCAAGACATCTCCGGCAACACTGTTACTAACTTCACAGGAGATGTTGCACTTTCAATTGGCTCCGGCGCAAGCATCACAGGCGACATTGATCTGACTTTGGTCGCTGGTGACTTAGGTGTTGCAACCTTCTCGGGTCTTGGTATTCAGGGAACCATCGGCAGCTACACAATCACTGCATCGTCAGCCGGCCGCACCTCCGCCACCCAAGACATCACATTGACTCACGGCGCTGCCCACTCAGTAGTTCTCACTTCACCTTCAACTGTCACTAACAACACTGTCTTTGCCACTCAGCCATCAGTTGAGATACTGGACCGGGACCTAAACCGAGTCACCGATGGAACCCAGTCCACCCAAACCGTGACGATTAGTTCAACAGCTGATCTTTCTGGCACAGTATCAATGCCTGCGGTTGCTGGAATCGCAAACTTCTCGGGCAAAGGCCTAAAGCTCACCGACACCATCGGCAGCTACACCATCACCGCGACTATCACTTCGCCTGAAGCAATTGAAGACGAAAACAACATCTCTATCAGCTTCGGGACCGCAACCAAACTTGCCATCACCACACCCGCTGCAGGTTTTGTGAACAGAACCAACTTCTCGACCCAGCCCAAGGTCACAGTCCAAGACATCTCCGGCAACACTGTTACTAACTTCACAGGAGATGTTGCACTTTCAATTGGCTCCGGCGCAAGCATCACAGGCGACATTGATCTGACTTTGGTCGCTGGTGACTTAGGTGTTGCAACCTTCTCGGGTCTTGGTATTCAGGGAACCATCGGCAGCTACACAATCACTGCATCGTCAGCCGGCCGCACCTCCGCCACCCAAGACATCACATTGCTTCACGGAGCCGCCCACTCAGTAGTTCTGACATCCCCTGCGACTGTCACCAACGACACTGTCTTTGCCACTCAGCCATCAGTTGAGATACTGGACCGGGACCTAAACCGAGTCACCGATGGAACCCAGTCCACCCAAACCGTGACGATTAGTTCAACAGCTGATCTTTCTGGCACAGTATCAATGCCTGCGGTTGCTGGAATCGCAAACTTCTCGGGCAAAGGCCTAAAGCTCACCGACACCATCGGCAGCTACACCATCACCGCGACTATCACTTCGCCTGAAGCAATTGAAGACGAAAACAACATCTCTATCAGCTTCGGGACCGCAACCAAACTTGCCATCACCACACCCGCTGCTGGTTTTGTGAACAGAACCAACTTCTCGACCCAGCCCAAGGTCACAGTCCAAGACATCTCCGGCAACACTGTTACTAACTTCACAGGAGATGTTGCACTTTCAATTGCACCACCTGCTGGTCAGACCCGGGTCGCCTTGATCACTGGCATCACAACCCTTACCCTGACTGCAGCCAACGAGGGTGTTGCTAACTTCTCAGGCCTTGGTCTTCAAGGAACTGTTGGTGATTACACAATCACTGCATCGTCAGCCGGCCGCACCTCCGCAACCCAAGACATCACCTTGCTTCACGGAGCTGCCGTGAAGCTGTCAGTTGCTAGGGCAACAGCTGGAGTGAGGGCTGGTATTGACTTTGTTACCCAGCCTCAAATTGAAGTTTTGGACCAAGACGACAACCGTGTCACAACGGGCACGGCCGCCTCCTTGAATGTGATTGCGTCGATCTCTGGCTCTGGAGCGACCATCAGCGGCACATTGACTGGTCAAGCCTCAGTAGGCCTTGCTACTTTTGAAACCTTGCGTGTATCTGGCACTGCAGCCGGGTATCAGTTGAACTACCAGGTGTTTGGTCCAGCGGAGCTGACATCGCTCACGGCTGCCCAAGAGTCGGTTACCTTGTTGGCAGGTAATCCATACGACCTCTTGGTCACGGAGCAACCGGCGGCAATCATCGCTGGTGAAGACTTTGCACTTGATATAAAAGTATCCATTCGTGACCAATGGCTAAACACTGTTCTTTCTGACAGCACGTCAACCATTAAGCCCACCCTTGTTGCCACAGATGGCACAACCGTGATTGACAGCAGCAAGGCTGCTGTTGCTGCCACTGCCGGTGTAGTCACATTTGAAGACATGACCTTCACCTCCGCAGGTAATCGCAAGGTCTTATTTGCACTCGGTGGCATCAGCGAATTGAGCGACACCTTCACAATCACTCACGCAGCTGCGTCTCAGATTGTTTGGCTATCAAGTGAGCCAACCGCAATGCGCAACGAGATCAGCATTAGCCCTGCGCCAAGTTTTGAGATTCGGGACCAGTTCGGCAATCCTGCGACAACCGGTCCAAGATTTGCAGTCACAGCAACTGTGATTAGCTCAAACAGCGCCAATGTCTTGGCAACAGCCAACACCTCGCAGACTCTGGCCAACAACTCTGCAAACGTTGTGTTTGCAGGCCTAGTGCTAAAGGCCCCTGCAGCCAGTTACCAGTTGCGCTTCACTGCAACCTCTGGTGCAACAAGCTTCAGTGTAGTTTCGGCTGCAATTCCCCTGACCTTCGGTTCGCCAACTCAGCTTGCAATCACCACCCCGGCAACTGTTGCCAGAGCGGGATTGGCATTTGGCGGTCAGCCGATTATTGAGATCCGTGACAGTGCTGCAAACCTCGTGTCCGATAGCCAGCTAGTTGTCACTGCAAGTGTTGCAGGCAGGGACTTGGTTGGCTTGCCAACCAAGGGTGCCGTCAACGGTGTTGCAAACTTCACGGCCTCGGGTCTTGGGATTAGCGGTGCGGCCGCTGAGGGTCTGACACTTGTGTTTAGCACTGAATACCCAACTGGCACATTTATCACCAAGAGCCAAGAGATAGACGTAACAGCTGGTCAGGCCACCTTGTTCAGAATTGTTCAGAATCCGACGAACCTTATCACAAGACAAACTTTCTCTCCTGTTGTGGAGATCGAGCTTTGGGACCAGTTCGCCAACAAGGTCGAGACCGACAGCAGCTCGCAAGTATTGGTCAGGCTGTTCACCAACACTGACTCCCTTGCTCTTGCAACCACAGGCCAACCCCCAGTCACGACCATCTCCGCAACTGCCAACGCCGGCGTGGTGCTATTCACAGGGCTCGGTTACGCAGTTGCACCTGGTGTGGATTACTACCTAGAGGTAGACCTCAACGGCTATGAGCAGAACTCAAATGACTTTGAGGTTTTGCCTGGTGTTGCAACATCGATCGCTATTGACACACAGCCGAGTACCCTCACCGGGTCTGTTTTGACAAAGACCGGTGAGCTGTTGGCTGCCCAGCCTCGGGTCTCTGTATTTGACCAGGATGGTTATCTAGCAACTACAACCGCTGGCACAGTCACAGTTTCGGCCACTAATACGGGCTCTTTGTCCGAAGGCGTCACCACTGCCTTGCTGGAAAATGGCTCTGCTCAGTTCGCTGGAGTCAAGTTGTTTGGAACTCCGGCCCAAAACGGCAACCCAGCACTGAACCACGAGTTGGTGTTTAGTTTTGGTTCTGCAACCGTTACTTCACAGTCACTAAATGTGACCCACAACGATGCGTTCCAGCTTTCCTTGTTGCAGCCTGCTGCGGATGGTCGAGCATCAGAGCCTTTTGAACAGCAGCCGATCATCGAGATTCGCGACCGCTACAACAACCGCGTGGAAACCGGCGCTGGAGCCACCCTGCCGGTGCGTGTTGGCACCTCAGGTGGCGCTGTTTCAGGTGCGAATAAGAATGCGGTTGCAGGTCGCGCGACCTTCACCGGTTTGAGCCAGGGTGGAACAGTTGGCACCAACTACACCCTGACTTTTGAGGTTCCAGAGGCGCCAAATGTGGCCACGACTTTGCAGCAAAACGTTCAGGTCAGCTACGGCTTTGCTGCAGGCCTGAGGCTTGCCCAGGCGCCACTATCGATCGCCTCAGGTCAGTTAACTAAGACTGGCGACGACTTAGCAACCCAGCCGGTGATTGAGGTCGTGGACAACTGGCAAAACGTGGTTCTTGATTCAAGTGCAACTGTTACCGCAAGCCTCTTGGCAACACTTGATGCGAGAGACCGACTCGTCTCTGCTTCAAAGCAAGCGGTAAATGGAGTTGCAACATTTAGCGGACTAGCAATGGTTGTAAGGCCACTGCAAGATTATGCTCTCAAGTTCAACTCCGGTTCTTTGCAGTTTGCTCAAAGTGCAGCGCTTCAAGTGCGCCACGGCGATGCCACGCAACTGGAGATCACAACCCAGCCCGTTACCTACATTTCAGATGGTGTCATAACCAAGACCGGTGACAGGCTGGAACAGACTCCGATTGTCAGGGCTTTGGACTTTGACGGTAATCCTGCGACTGAGCTAAACGGTGACATCGTCACCGCGACCGTTACAACCGGTGACGGTCAGGCCGATGTCGCAGTTCATCAAAACACCCTGCAGCACAACCAGGCAGTTTTTATAAACGGAATTGCTCAACTGCAAAACCTGAGAGTGATTGCGCTGCCTCAGGTCGACCAGAAGCTCACCTTCACGAGCCAGCTCACGAGCCCTCAGGTGACAATCACCTCACCGGAGTCCTCGGCCTTCAAGCTGACCTTCAATGATCCTTACTCCGTTGCTGTTGTGACAAAGCCTTGTGCGGGGGTTGAGGTCGCATCTGTTTGTCAAGCCGGTATAACCGGAAACAACCTGCTGCAACAGCCTGTTGTTGAGATCAGGGACCGCTTCCAAAACCGGGTCACCAACTATGTCGGCACTGTCGAGGTTGCAACATCATCTGTTGGTTCAAGCATTCTGGTTTCAGGTGTTGCAAACCCCGCAGCTCAGGTTGCACCAGTCAGCAATGGACTTGCAAGTTTTGAGTACCTTGGTGTTGTGGCAACCCCCGGTGCCACAACGCAGTTTGTCTTTAGCTCAGGAACGCTCTTTTCTGCAACTTCCCAAAGCTTTGATGTTCTCGCCGCTGAGGCGGCAAAGCTCGTCATGGCCACTCAGCCAGTGGGTGCAAGAACCGGTGACTTATTGCCCACCCAACCTGTTGTCCATGTTCTTGACAGGTTCAACAACCGCGTTCTTTCAGACTCCTCTACCGTGGTTTCGATTCAAATTGATTCCGGTAGTGGGGGCACGCTAACAGCAGCTGCCCCCGCAACACTCTCGGCCACTTCCGTCCAGGGAGCTGCGACATTTGCAGGTTTGAGCGTTAGCGGCACACCGCTTGCCATCTACACACTTGGCTTTAGTGCTGAAGGTTTGACTCCTGCCACATCTGCTGCTTTTAGTGTCACCAATGGTTTGGCAAATGGCTTTGCATACCTGCAAGATCCTGCCGCCTCCAAGACTGGAGATCTACTAACCACAATGCCGGAGCTTGAGCTGCTGGATGCCGAGGGTAACCGGGCAGTTGATGACTCAACCACGGTTGTAGCGGTCAGCTTCGCGGTTACCGACGGCAACGCGAGATTCGTCAACTCACTTGATGAGACCGTCACTCCTTCGATGGTGGTTTCAGAAGGTGTCGCTAGCTTCACTGGCTTGCGAGTTGTTGGCACACCAGGGTTTGAATACAAGCTCCTGTTTACTGCGACTCCAGTTACTGGGCCTAGCTATACAGCCGCAGCATCGGCCGCCTTCTCGCTGATCGCTGCCAACCCCTACCAACTTGTCTTGACTCAGGATTCAACCGGTGGTCTTGTTGGTGAGGTGCTGACTGGTCAGCCGGTGCTGCAGGTCAAGGACCGCTTCAACAACAACGTTGACTGGGACAACCAGTCGGTTGTGACCGCAGCGGTATTCAACGATGTTTCGGGTTCTGTTGTTTCTGGTGGCAGCACAACTGCTAATCAGGGTGTGGTGACCTTTAGCAACATTGCGGTTACTGGTTCACCAGGCGCGGTCTACAAGCTCCGATTCAGTAGCTCTCACCTTGGCTATGCATTCAGTGTTGATGAGACCGTTGGCTACACGCTTTCAAAGACAGCGGCGATTAGCATTCGCTATCAAGCAAGGAGCTTTGTCAATGGCGAAATAGTCACGCCAACCTTTGCTACCGACTCACCCGCAACACCTAGATACACGACCTCATCACTATCGAGTATTTGTGAGCTGGTTCTTGATCCACAAACCAACGAACCAAATGGTCAAGTGTTTGTTCGCGGTGTTGGTGACTGTGTGGTTACTGTCACAGTTCCTGGGGTTCCGTTCTACTTTGCGAATACCGCCACAGCAACGTTGTCAATCTCCAAGGCTCAGCAAAAGGCTCTCGTTATCACGAGTGCAAATAACCTTGACTTTTGGAGCACCATGACCCCGGCTGCAGCCGGCGGCTCTGGAACTGGCCAGCTTTCGTTCTTGGTTCAAGGCGATTGCCGCATCATCGGCACCACCTTGATTCCAGGTCAAGCCGGTAGCTTCTGTGAGGTCACCGCGCGCAAGTTGGGAGATAACAATTACCTGATTGCGTACTCTGACCCGATGGTTTTGACAATCAACAAGATCTTGCAAAACCCACTTCGTATGGCTAGTGCGACCAGTGCAAACATGATCGATATCACCCTGTTCACATCAGGTGGTTCTGGTGATGGATTGGTCACCTTTGCGGTCACCACTAACGATTCTCTTTGCAGAATTGTCGACGGTAATAAGCTGCGTGCAAATGCCACCGGTAGCTGTGGTGTGAGTGCAACAAAGTTGACCTCAACAAACTACCTGGTTGCCATTTCTCCAGAGCAAACGGTGACCTTCACTAAGGCTGACCAGAGGGTCAACTTCACATCTGTGATACCCGCAACGCCTTTGCCTCAGCAGCTCTTCACCCCAGTTGCGGTTGCAAGTAGTGGCTTGGCTGTCCAGTACACAATCACCTCGGGGCTTGGAATAATTTGCGCCTGGGACACTGACCCAACCAAGGTCAAGTTCTTGGCCTCAGGTGTCTGTGATATCACTGCAACACAAGCTGGTGATGGTCAGTTCATGCAAGCCTCTGCGGTGCAGCGAATCGTTGTGAGTGCAAGAAACCAGACCATTGCCTTTAGCCCAATTGCACAAAAGACCTATGGTGACCCAGGATTCTTCGCAGCTGCCACCGCATCCTCTGGTTTGCAAGTTCAATACAGCGTGACGAATATTGTGGGCGCTCCAAAGTGTGCTGTCAACACTCGGGGCTTCATCACGCTCTTGGCTGCCGGAGGCTGTGAGATCACAGCCTCGCAGCCGGGTAACCTCGAGTACCTTGCTGCCACAAGTGTCCGCCAAATGTTTGTGATCTCAGCTGATCTAGCCGGTGCTCCGCACCTGGTTTCAATCTCCGCGGGCAAGCAAAACATCACCGCGTCGTTTAACCCACCTGGCTACAACGGTGGCGCAACCATCACCGCTTACCGAATGGTGGTCACAAACGCTGATGGTGACAACTTCATCAACGCGGGCTGTGTTGTTTCGGCAGCACCTATTAACTGCACCCTGGTTGGTCTGCCTATTGATACCTACACCGTCAAAGTCGCAGCAATTACTGTCGCCGGTATCGGTGTCTACTCAGAGAGCTCCTTGCCAATTAGAACCTCAAACGCTCCGCTTGGTGTGACCAACCTGGCAGCAGCCCCAAGTCCTAACACCTTGACTTTGAACTGGGACGAGCCAACCGCTTTTGATGGCAACTTTGAGGGCTATGAGGTCTATGTCTGGCCACTGGGCGGCGATGAGCCAGCAACACCCACCGCAACTTCAATGAGCACCTCGGCAAGCTTTAGCACCTCTATCGTTCAGGCACAGAGTTTCAGAACATCTGTTTTCCGCGCGATGACAGCACCAACCGCTATCGACTACTCGCCTGCCTATGAGTTCAAGGTTGTCACTATCACCTCAGAGTCACAGACTGAGGGCGAAGAGAACACCACGGTTGGTATGCAGCAGAGCCTGACAACACCATCAGCACCAACCAGGTTGCAGCTAGTCGAGCTCGAGGGCGAGCTAGTTCTTGGTTGGTCAGAGCCAGTATTCAATGGTGGTTCTAGCCTTCTCGGCTACAAAGTATTGGTGAATGGTGCTGAGCCAGCTGACTGCCCTGCAAGTGCTGACAGGCTATGTGAATACACCGAGGTTCTACCTGGGCAAACCTATGAGTTTGCGGTCTCTGCGGAGAACGGACTTGGTTTTGGTCAGGTTGCCACCTACTCAATAACTATCCCTGCACCGCCACAAACCAACTCGAGCTTTGATGGTCCAATGATCACAAAGGTGACCCCAAACCCAGCCAGACCCGGTTCCACCGTCAAGGGAATTGGTGTGAAGCTTGGAACCGTCACCAAGATCGAAATTGCTGGTCGCGAGATGCAGTTCAGTGCAACGCAGGACAGCATCACCTTTATTCTGCCTGCAAACATTGCCGACGGCGTATACGACCTAGTGCTGCACTCAAGCTATGGCCGCCTAACAATCCAAGAAGCACTCACGGTTAGCGCAATTGCAGTTGTAGTCACTGACCCAGAAACCCAGCCAGAAACCGATCCTGACTCAGGCTCTGGTTCTGGGATCGGATCTGGAGATTCTGGTACTGAAGGCTCTGGTTCTAACGGCTCAGGCTCTAGCAACTCCGGCACTGACGGTTCAAACGGTGACGGTTCTGCAGGCGATCCAGATGGAAGTGTTACTAAGCCTGATGAAGGTAGTGACTCTGGGGTCTCAGGTCCAGAATCAGAGCCGGGCTCAGGGGGTTCAGATTCCGGTGAGGAGCGTCAAGGCACTGACTTTGCCTGGCTCTGGATAGCACTAATTTTGATCGCGCTTGCTTTGGTCATTTTTGTCCGCGCAAGAAAGCGTTCTGAGCGAATAGCCGGCTAGCCGAGACGGCTCTCATCAGCGCCACAATTTACTCTAAAAACTTCGGTTAACCGAACGCTCTTCGATGCCCGATTTTGGGCTCCTTTAGATTTATCACAGTTCAATTGGGCGATTCATACCCAAAGGAGGGCAGTTGCGTATCCAGAGATGGATCAGGCGCCAAGGAAAGAGCCTTGCAGGCCTGATTTTGCCATTCTCTCCAGGAGCACCACCTACACCGTCGCAGTCGAGGCAGTGAACGAGATTGGTGCACGCCAGCGTAATGTGAAGACCTTCACTACTCCTGAAGCCCCAAACCCCCAGACCGGGGTCAACTACCAGTACCCAGGTCCAATTTTGGCTAAGTTCAACCCAACCACTGCTGCCACCGGTCAGATTGTGACCGTTACTGGCTTGAAACTCAACATGATTGATCGTATGCAGATGGGCGGAAAGGAAGTTGAGTTTGTAATCTACTCGGCAACCGAGCTTGCCATGAAGATTCCATTTGGCCTAGCCGATGGCAGATACGATGTCGTTGTTTATTCCGAATTTGGAAAGCTGAACGTTCAGGATGCCCTGCGAGTTGCAGGTAGTCCAGTAAACGAGGACCTAGTTCACCAACCGGTCGAACCAGGCCAACCTTCGCTTCCTGGAGACCAAGATGGCGATAGGGTCCCTGACAACCTAGATGCGGATATTGACGGTGATGGGCGTCCGAATGCCGTTGACCCAGACATCGACGGCGATGGGCGTCCGAATGCCGTTGACCCAGACATCGACGGCGATGGCATCCCGAATGACTACGATCCAAATCCGGTCTCACCAAATGCGCCGGAGGATGCCCTGGACACTCCTCGCGATGACGGAACAGACTCATCAGTTGACGAAGATTTGCCTGCTACGGCTGAGAATTCTGGAGGTATCAACTGGCTACTGATTGTTGGCTTTTTGGCTTTATCTCTGACATTTGGTGCGGCTCTCACCATCGTGATGCGGAAGCGCAAGATCGTTTCAGTTGTCACGGATAGCACGCTCGCCTAGTCGCTCAGGGCTAATGGGATTCGTGCTGTGCAAACCCAAAACTTCGACGGTTCAGTGCTTCTGTCATGACTAGACTCCTAGACTTCCTGAGAGCTTTTCAATCCACATTCTCCAGCTACTGAGGACTCAGGCGAAGAGCTAATCAGAAATGTTGCAAACCTTGACGAAACGCTGGCCTGGCATTCACGCTAATTGGAACAAGAATTCGGCCCTAAGAGTATTGCCTTTGGCAAGCCCCTTCTACAGTGATTCTTAAATTCCCCAGTTTTGCTGCGACAAAAAATTCATCGTCCATGTTCAGGTGCAGAAAATGCCGGGCAAATTATCTTTGCCCGGCATTTTTTGATAAAGCTTTAGCTAGTGCTTGGTGCCACAGCCGCAGCTGTCTTTAGAGCAATTGCAATCCATGATTCCTCCTTAGAAGTCCCAGTCGTCGTCAGTGGTTGATTCGTGCTTACCTATGACGTATGAAGAGCCGGAGCCAGAGAAGAAGTCGTGGTTCTCATCGCTGGATGGGCTGAGCGAGCTCAAGATGGCAGGGGAGACCTGGCAGTCGTCCTTAGGGAACAGAGGGTCAAACCCTAGGTTCATGAGTGCTTTATTGGCGTTGTAATGCAAGAACTGCTTCACATCGTGAGTTAGACCGATTTCATCGTAAAGATCTGCGGTGTATTTCATCTCGTTCTCGTATAGCTCAAGCAGTAGGTCGTAGGTATAAGCCTTTAGCTCATCCTTGCGCGCCTGCGACTGCTCGTTATAACCAAGCTGAAACTTATATCCGATGTAGTAACCGTGGATCGCCTCATCGCGAATGATTAGGCGAATTAGGTCTGCGGTGTTGGTGAGCTTGGCCCTTGAGGACCAATACATTGGCAAATAGAACCCGGAGTAGAACAAGAAGGATTCCAGCAAGGTGGAAGCAACCTTGCGCTTTAGCGGGTCATCTCCTCGGTAGTAACCGAGGATGATTTCTGCCTTTTTCTGCAAATAAGGGTTGTCTTCTGACCAGCGGAAGGCCTCATCAATCTCGGCTGTGGAAACCAAGGTGGAGAACACGCTCGAGTAGCTCTTGGCGTGTACGGACTCCATGAAAGCAATGTTGGTGATTACAGCCTCTTCGTGCTGGGTGCGAGCATCCGGCATCAAGCTCATCGAACCAACGGTGCCCTGAATCGTGTCGAGCATGGTTAGCCCGGTGAACACGTGAAGGGTTAGCTTCTGCTCGTGGGGACGCAAGGTCTCCCAGGACTGAATGTCGTTCGAGATGGGGACCTTCTCGGGCAGCCAAAAGTTCTGGGTGAGACGGTTCCAAACATCCAGGTCAACCGAATCTTCGATTCGGTTCCAGTTGACGGGGCGGGTTACAAGTTTTGTCTTCATTTGATTTCCTTCTTGGGCTTCTAGAGCATGCAGCTGACGCAGTTTTCGACCTCGGTGCCCTCTAGGGCAGCCTGGCGAATCCTGATGTAATAGATGGTTTTGATGCCCTTGCGCCATGCGTAAATCTGTGCGCGGTTGACATCTCTGGTGGTGGCGGTGTCCTTGAAGAACAGGGTGAGTGACAGACCCTGGTCAACGTGCTGGGTTGCAACCGCATAGGTGTCGATGATCTTGTCTGGACCAATCTCATAAGCATCCTCGTAGTAGTCCCAGGTCTTATCGGATAGGAATGGAGCTGGGTAATAAACCCGGCCCAGCTTTCCTTCTTTACGAACCTCGATGCGAGAGGCAATCGGGTGGATCGAGCTGGTGGAGTTGTTGATGTAGCTGATCGATCCGGTTGGTGGGACAGCCTGCAGGTTCTGGTTGTAGATACCGTGCTTCATAACTGAAGCTTTTAGTTCTGCCCAGTCGCTTTGGGTTGGAATAGCGATGTTTGAATCCTCAAACAACTCCTTCACCTTTGGTGTCGCAGGAGCCCACTCTTGATCGGTGTACTTCTCAAAGAATTCACCGGAGGCATACTTTGAGTTCTCAAAGTTGTGGAAGTAGCTCTTTCGCTCAATCGCGATGCGGTTTGAAGCGCGAATTGCATGGTACACAACGGTGTAGAAGTACATGTTGGTGAAATCAAGCGCGACCTCAGAGCCGTAGTGAATCTGCTCACGAGCTAGGTAGCCGTGCAGGTTCATCTGGCCCAAGCCAATTGCGTGGCTCTTGTGGTTACCGTCTGAGATCGAGCGAACACTCTCGATGTTTGACATATCGCTCACCGCGGTTAGCGCCCTGATCGAGGTCTCTACGGTGTTGGCAAAGTTCGGCCCATCCATTGCCATGGCAATGTTCATGGAGCCTAGGTTGCAAGAGATGTCCTTTCCAATGTCGTCGTAGGAAAGGTCTGGGTTGTAGGTGGTGGGGGTGTTTACCTGCAATATCTCAGAGCAGAGGTTCGACATGTTAATGCGGCCCTGAATCGGGTTGGCCTTATTAACGGTGTCTTCATACATGATGTAGGGGTAGCCGGATTCAAACTGAAGTTCTGCAATTCGCTCAAACAGCTCACGAGCCTTGATCTTGGACTTCTTGATGCGCGGGTCATCAACCATCTCGTTGTACTTCTCGGTAACCGAGATGTCACCGAATGGGATGCCGTAGACCTTTTCGACATCGTAAGGGGAGAACAGGTACATGTCCTCGCCGTTTTTGGCTAGCTCCAGGGTGATATCTGGAACTACTACGCCGATCGACAAAGTCTTAATGCGGGTCTTCTCATCGGCGTTCTCACGCTTGGTGTCCAAAAAGCGCAGGATGTCTGGGTGGTGAGCGTTTAGGTAAACCGCTCCGGCACCCTGGCGAGCGCCAAGCTGGTTTGCATAGGAGAAACTGTCCTCCAAAAGCTTCATCACCGGAATGATCCCGGAGGACTGGCCTTCGATCTTCTTGATTGGTGCGCCATACTCACGAACGTTGGAAAGTGAAAGGGCAACGCCGCCACCGCGCTTGGAAAGCTGAAGGGCTGAGTTAATGCCGCGGGAGATGGACTCCATGTTGTCTTCGATGCGCAATAAGAAGCAGGAGACAAACTCGCCGCGCTGCTTTTTGCCACAGTTCAAAAAGGTCGGGGTGGCTGGCTGGAAGCGGCCCGAGATCATCTCTTCGACCATGTTGATTGCCACTGCCTCATCGCCATCGGCAAGTGTTAGTGCAACCATTACAACTCGGTCTTCGAAGCGCTCTAGGTAGCGGGTGCCATCGAAAGTCTTTAGTGCGTAGCCGGTGTAGAACTTATAGGCACCCATGAATGCTTCGAAGCGGAACTTCTTTGAGTAGGCAAGCTTCTCAAGGGTCTCAATGAACTCAAACTTGTATTTGTCGAGGATTTCTTTTTCGTAGTACTCGTTTTCAACCAGGTAGTCCAAGCGCTCTTCAAGGCTGTGGAAGAAGACGGTGTTCTGGTTGACGTGGTCCAAAAAGTACTTGCGAACCGCAAGCTTGTCTTTTTCAAGCTGAAGCTTCTGGTCCTCACCCCAAAGGTTAATCATGGCGTTGAGGTCCTGGTAGCTCATGGCGGTTTCAATACCTGATTTACCGACTAGGTTGCCTCGGTCGTCTGCTATTTCTACGATTTGGTTTGCCATAGGGTGGCCAGCCTTTCTTTAACTTCTACTACATCTTCCGGCGTGCCGGTTATTTCGAATCTGTATAACACTGGTACTCCCAGCTTGGAGGCAACGATGTCTCCGGCTTTACAAAAGTGGGAACCAAAATTGGTGTTTCCCCCAGATATGACAGCCTTGATGTGTTTCCGGTTTATCGGATTATTTAAAAACTTGATTACCTGTTTTGGAACAGTGCTCGAGTCGTTCCCGCCACCGTAGGTGGGGACGACTAAAACGCTATCCCGATCGTGCACAAACTCGGCTGCTTCATCGGTCTTTAGTGGGATCCGAATCGCATTGCTGTCGATTTTGTCTACGAAGCGTTTGGTGTTTTCCGAGACACTCGAGAAATAAACAACGTCGAACATCTCAAAACCTTTTCTTAGGCGCTGATTGCTTGGATTTTGTCCATCCGGAAACCGCTCCAGTGCTCTTGGCCTGAAACAACTACCGGTGCTGCGGTGTAACCGAGGGTCTTCACCATCTCTAGAGCCACTGGATCCTGGCTCATGTCAACTTCCGAATACTCGATCTGGTTGCGCTGCAACATGCGCTTGGTGCTATCGCATTGAACGCAGGATGGAAGTGTGTAGACGGTGACCGACATTGGTACTCCTTGATAAATCGTTTTGGCTGCTGGATGAGGCTAAAAACCTCTGTTTTGGTGCAATTTTTAGAGAAAAACTCGCTAACTGAGGACTTACTAATATAGCACTAAACCACTACATGTAGTGATAAAACTCTAGAAAATTCTCTTATTTAGTTATTTCTTGAACACTAAACCACTACTTGAACTTTAGACACCTGCTTTAACCCGCGTGTCGCAATAAGTTTTGCGAAGTGGAGCACAAGCGACATTCTACGTAGCGTAGAATTTATGTTTAAGGTACACAAATTCTGCCGGTACCCACCCACAAAGATTGGATTCGGATGCGCAAGATTGCTGTTTTAATTGCCTCACTGTTGGTTTTAGCAGGCTGCGCTCCGATTGGCGACAGCGAGGACGGCATGGAACTAGGGGAGCTGTGGGTGAAATCCTCAGAAATGTCGATGGTCGGTGGTATGAGTGCTGTCTATGGAACACTCACCAATAACTCAGATCGGGACATAACACTAATCGGCGGAACAACTTCGGTGGCAAACATTGTTGAGGTGCACCAGATGATGATGATGGACGGTGAGATGAAGATGCAAAAGATTGATGGGGGGCTCTTAATCCCGGCCGGTCAAACCGTCCTGTTAGAGCCTGGTGGAAACCACCTAATGCTTATGGATCTGGTTTCGGATGTACTGGCCGGCGACCAAATCACCGTCACCTTTGAATTTGATGGCAACGCAGATGTGGTTGTTGATGGCATGACCGCTAAGCCATCGGTCGGTGGCGACGAGGAATACCACAGCACTGACATGGGTAAAACTGACATGGACATGACCGATATGGAAACGAGCAACTAGCTTGGTTTCAAGAAGAGGCTTTCTAACCGGCACCGCGGCGACAGCTGCCGGCACCGCACTCGGTGTTGCCGGTGGGGCCTCTGCCAGCTCCTTTTTTAGCACTCAGGCTCAAGAAACTGCAACCGCCACCCGCTCGCTCGAGTTTTACGGTGAGCACCAGATGGGCATCGAGCTAGATATGCAAGCCGTCACCAACATGGTTGCCTTTGACATCAAACCGGGTGTCGACAAGGCATCGATGCTGCGCTGGATGGGTTTGCTCACCGACGACATTCTTAGGCTGTCTTTGGGGCAAGCGGTTTTGGCAGACCCGGCCCCTGAGTTGGCGATTGGGGCTGCCAGATTCTCGGCTTATGTTGGTTTCGGTCCAAGTCTTTTTCAAAAGCTCGGTCTTGAGTCATTGATGCCGGTCGGTTTTAAAGAACTGCCCCGATTCAAAGTGGATCAGCTCCAGCCAGAATTCTCGGCGGGTGATGTGTTGATTCACATCGCTGCCGATGACCCAATCGTGCTATCTCACGGCACCCGTGGCCTGATTCGCGACTCGATGCCCTTTGCAACTGTGAAATACAGCCAGGCTGGCTTCACCCACACGCCGGGCATGCTCAAATCTGGGGTGACGCACCGAAACCTGATGGGTCAGGTCGATGGAACCGCGAACCCTGCGCTGGGATCAAGCGACTTTGACGATGTGGTCTGGATTGATGATGGACCCACCTGGATACAAGGTGGCACTCAGATGGTTTTCCGCAGGATCGCCATGAACCTAGACACTTGGGATCAACTTGGCACCCCCGCTAAAGAAGAGGTCATCGGCAGAAAGCTCGGTTCTGGCGCGCCGCTAACCGGTTCAATAGAGTCTGATACACCGGATCTGGCAGCCAGGCATCCAAATGGCCTAACTGTGATTCCGGAGTTTGCTCATATCAGAAGAGCTGCCCCAGCAAGACCTAACGAGCGAATATTCCGCCGGCCTTTTTCTTATGAGGCTCCGGTTTCTTCGCAGGGAAGCCCGAATGTGGGGCTGTTGTGGAATGCGTACATAAAGGACCTCTACGGGCAATTTGTTCCAATTCAAAGGCGCCTTGATGAACTGGATCTGTTAAATGAGTGGACCATTCCAATTGGTTCTGCCGAGTTTGCAATCGCAGCTGGAGTAACTCAGGCTGAGGTTATCGCGCAGGCGCTATTCTCTTAGGGTGCCAAGACCTCCTAGAACTCCAAAGGTTCAATCTGTTATCTCCACGGGAAGTCAACTTTCACCCAGGATGATGGGTATTTACATCGGTATTCTGGCGCTTTCGCTCAGCCTAATTCCATTCGCTATTGACCCTCACCTGCCGACCTTCCCTTATGTCGCAGACTTCTTCGGCCTGCCGCAGGGAACCATTCAGTCCTCAATAGTCGGTGTGACCATCGGGATTGCAGTCGGTCAGATTTTGATTGGCCCACTCACCGACGCTTTCGGCAGAAGACTGCCGATGATTATCGCGATGCTGGGTTTTGCAGGAGCCACGCTTTTGGTCATGATTGCGCCAAGCTTTGAGGTTTTCCTATTTCTCAGATTTCTAATGGGGCTCTTTGGAGCCGCCGCCGATGTCATCGGTCGGGCAATTGTTCGGGATCTATTTCGCGGCCAGGCGATGCAGCAAATGCTCTCCAGGATCTTTATGTTTCAAGCACTTTCACCGATTCTGGGACCAATTGTGGGCGCGCAGTTACTCGGGGTCGGCCCCTGGCAGAACGTCTTTTTGGTCTTTGGGCTGGTGGGTCTCGCGCTGAGCATATTCTCAATGCGCTTTTTGGTAGAGACTTTGCCGGTAGCTCAGCGTCGCAGCCCCTCAATCACGGGCATGCTGCGCGGCTATCGCTCGGTGCTCAGAGATCCGGTATTTGTGGGTTTGATGTTCTTTGGTGCCAGCGGGCTAGCTGGCATATTCGGCTACCTGAACACGGTGCCAATTCTTTACCAGGAAAGCTTTGGCCTAGACACCGCAAGCTTTGGTCTCTGGGTTTCGGTTAATGCAATTGCGCTTTGGTTTGGCTTCCAATCCGGTGGAATAATGGCGAAGCGCTTCAGGGCGCAATGGATGCTTCTGGTTTATGCAATAGCTGGCCTGGTGGTTGGTGGTTTGATGATTACCACCGCGGGCAGTGGCTTATTAGTCGCAGAATTGCTCTTTTTAGCCCAGCTTTTCCTATTCGGCTCGGCCGGAACATCGATTCCTACTCTCGCGCTATATAACCACGGCACCGAAGCAGGCAGCGCCTCTTCATTACTTGGCATGAGCGCATTTGGCGCTGCCAGCATCTTTGGAGCTATTGCGGCAGGTTTGGACGCCAGTACCACCTTGAACATGGGGATTATGTTGGCCAGCTTCTCCGCGTTTGCTCTGATTGTGATTTTTACTCTAATTAAGCCCTGGCTGATGCCGGACCTTAGGGACAAGGCTGAAGCTAAGAGTTAGCTCGCTTAGTTACTACTGAGACCTTTTGATTTAACCTGCGACCTTTTCGTTGGGCCAAGAAAGCTCCAAGGATAACCAGAACTGCTCCAACGGGTTCATACCAGTGCAGGTCTTCGCTAAGCAGCAAGACACCCCAAATGGTCGCTATCAAAGGGTTGGTATAGGTGACAATTGCGGCGGTGGCGCTTCCGGCTTGGGCCACGACACCGTGGAATAGCCGATAGGCAAAGCCAGAACCCAATACCCCGAGCGCCAAAAGTGCCCCGACGGTTTCGAATCTTGGCGCTGCCACAAACAAAGGCCCGGTCATTAGGTAAAGCGGCAACAGAGTCAGTGCCGCCGACAATACCTGAGCCGCTGCGGTCGTGGTGGCAGGCAGGCCCATCGGGGTGACGTGCTTGCGGATATAAGGACCGCCAATGCCGTAGGACATGGCCGCCATGACCAACGCGATTATGGCAAGCGGTTCATTGTCCCCAAAGCCCTGCCAAACCCCCAGGGTTACTGCAACCCCAATCAGGCCAACTAGGAGACCCACAATGGCCAGCATCGAGATTTTCTCAGTTTTATAGATAACCAAAATAGACAGCAGTGTGAACATCGGGGTGGCGGCGCCAATTATGGCGGCCAACACGCTGGTGGTGGACTGCTGAGCGTAAGAGAAAAGTGAAAAAGGAATTGCGCTCATTAGTAATCCTGCGACCCAAAGGTGCAACCACTGCACTGGCTTACTGGGAAAGCGCTGGCGAAGCAATAAGCCAAGTAGCGCCATGGCCACTCCACCCAAAAAGGTGCGCCAGAATGCCACTCCGAAAAAGGTGGTTAGTTCCAGTGACAGCTCGGTGAACAGAAAGCTCGAACCCCAAATCAGGGCCATTGGGATAAAAAGCCAGATCCAGTGTGAGCGCATTTCACGAGCCTACCGATTTAGTAACAAGTCATTGTCGTTGAAGTGAATTTGTAACGCCCGAGCCTTTCTGCTCAAAATTCACAGAAGCCGCTCGGCTCGTTTTTTTAGAAACTTTGCCACTTCGTAGTTCTCATGCCGCTGAAAAGGCAAGGCACCGTCGATTATCATTTTTGGTAGGTCGGCCAATATCCCTAGCTGTTTATCAATGACTTTTTGGGCTGCTTTTTCTGGAACTAGAAGCTGTGCCGCAGTCTTAATCAATAGATTTCTGGACCAATTAGTGACCAGGCCGCCTATTGGTAGTGCCATTTCTCTATCCTGGTAATACCTTGTGCACAGTAAGTCGTAAGCGGGTGAAACCCGCCATTCCCCAGCTGGAGTTTCCAAAATTGAATAGTTTTTGGCGTGCGTGTCACCGTTTCCGATAAGCCAGGAGAAGACAAGTTGCCTAAACAAATTCAGGCCAGCCACAGCTGCCGCAGGGCAGAGTGAAATCAACTTATTCGCAACCCTTAGGAAATCTTGGTTGTATTTTTCCGCTGGATATAAATTCAACGCCTGAGAACCGTCCTCGGCTGCCAACCTGTGTTTGACCCCCTTTAGACTCACTCGATCGAACCTCTTGAGACGCAGGGCGTGCTCACCTTTGGAATCGGTTAGTAATTTAAACTTGTAGGTCTCGACCCCGCATTTATTGGCGAGCCCCAAAAAGAAATTCTCATTCTCCACGGCAAATGGAACAGTTGCAGGGTTGAGCTTCAAAATGTAATCGATGCTCGCGAACCTCACTGGAGCATTAATCATCTTGCTGGAGACCTTGTCTTGAACTCCGGGAATCCCACTGGCTCGGGATCCAAAATAATCTTGGCGAATCTTCCCGAAGCTAAATTCGGAATCACTCAAATTTAGCGAGAGAGACTCTCTTTCAAGCTCGGGATTCGCACCAATGGGAAGGACTTGGACATCGCCAATTAAGTCCTGCCCAACTTCTAAGAGCAGGCTAAGGTCATCATTTAGTGAGGCCTTGATTCGATTCTTCATAGCGATCAACCGGGGTCCTTCCGGGAGCAGGCCGGCAAAAAATGCCGGAGTTGCGCCGTTTTGAAGGGTGATAGCGTCAGCGCTTCTCGGCAGGGTCGTTGCCAATGGCGGCATATGGGAGTTTAGGTAGTCGTTTTGATATTCAAAGCGGATCCCCTGACTGGTCCTGGTGAACCTGGCAGCCAGGATTCCCTTTTTGTAGATCAATGCTTCCGAGTTACTCATTCTTGGCAACTTCGATTCGAATCTTTAGCCCCAGTGCTTCGAGAATCCTCAGCACTCGCTTCAGGCTCATCGAATTACTACCATTCTCCAATTCAAATAGCGAGCGAGTAGAGACATCAGCCAGGTCTGCCAGCTCAATTTGGGTAAGGCCCAGATCTTTGCGCCTCGACTGGATTAGTTCGGAAACCTTCAAGAGCGCACTCTCCTAAATCTGCAATTTACTTCTGATTTAGAACAAAAATAGCGATAGCTCGGGGCTTAGTCAAGTAATTCGGCAATATTTTGCCGAATTACTAACTGCTGGGGCTGAAGCGAATCAGTAAACAGCAAAATCAGCAGTTTCTTGCCGAAATAGGTCAGGCGCTTGAGCTAGTTAGTGGCTAGACGGAGTCGTCTCAACCTCTGATCGATCAGCGGACCAAAGGGTGTGAAAGACGCCCGGTAGGTCAACCCGCTTATAGGTGTGAGCGCCAAAGAAGTCGCGCTGTCCTTGAATCAGAGCGGCTGGAAGACGCTTGGCACGCAAGCCGTCGTAGTAGCTAAGAGACGAGGCGAAGGCTGGGTTTGGGATGCCGGCCAATGAGGAGTGAGCCACAACCTTGCGCCAGGATTCGATTGAGGTGTCAATCGCTTTTGTGAAGTAGTCGTCAAATAGCAAGCTCAAGAGGCTCTCGTTCTTGGCATAGGCGTCGGAAATACGGTTTAGGAACTGGGCGCGAATAATGCAGCCGCCGCGCCAGATCTTTGCCACATTGCCAAGATTAATGTCCCAGTTATATTCAGCTGCGCCGGCACGAATTGCATCAAAGCCCTGGGCGTAGGCGATGATCTTGGAGGCGTAAAGCGCTTTGCGAACATCCTCTACAAAGGCTGCCCTGTCTTCAATAGTCCACGTTTGAGTTTTTGAGGGAAGGTGGCCGGCGCCTTGGCGCTGAGCCTCTTGAGATGAAAGGCTTCTGGCAAACACCGCTTCGGCGATGCCCGAGACCGGGGTGCCAAGATTCAGTGCAGTCTGAACGGTCCAGACCCCAGTTCCCTTGGAGCCGGCCTGGTCAAGCACAACATCGACCAGCGGCTTGCCAGTTTTTTCATCGACTTGCCTTAGGACCTCGCCGGTGATTTCAATAAGGAAGCTCTCGAGCTCGCCCTTATTCCACTCCGAAAAGATATCTGCTATCTCTGAAGGCGAATAGTTGCCCGCTTGCCGCAAGACGTCGTAAGCCTCAGCGATTAGTTGCATGTCGGCATACTCAATGCCATTGTGGATCATCTTTACAAAGTGACCGGCACCATCGGTGCCGAGGTGAGTGACGCATGGTTCGCCATCCACAACCGCAGCAATCGAGGCCAGGATTGGACCGAGAGTTTCATAGGCTTTTTTTGATCCGCCAGGCATTATTGAAGGTCCTTTCAGGGCACCTTCTTCACCGCCTGAAATCCCTGCGCCAACAAAGTTGATGCCCTTGGCGCTAACTTCATTCTCACGGCGAATGGTGTCGGTGAATAGGGCGTTCCCGCCATCCACGATTATGTCGCCCGGCTCAAATCTTTCGGCCAATTGGCTAATGACGGCATCGGTGCCGGCACCCGCCTGCACCATGATGATTGCGGTTCTTGGGGATTGAAGTGATGCAACAAACTCATCGATTGATTTTGAGGGGATAAAGTTCGCTTCGGGGTGCTCAGTTACTAAAAGTTCGGTGCGTTCTTTTGAACGGTTATAAACCGCAACGCGATTGCCCTCTCGGGAGGCCAAATTTCTTGCCAGGTTAGATCCCATTACTGCCAGACCAACTACGCCGATGTTTGCTTTTTCAGACATTTATTTCCTTTGCGGGTTCGATGCATAACTTCGAATGCTTCAGCGCGCGTCGTTGAGCGGAATTTCTTTTAGGTTAGCGCACATCGGCAATGCAACTCTTGGTTTATTGCAAGCGCGAATCGACTGATTGTGGGGTATCCGGTATTAGCCTTAGCAGGTTATGAAAAAGCGCATATTAGGTTTTATGGTGGTTTTGGGTCTCGGGCTCACTGCATTATTTCCCACCCCGGCATTCGCCGCGAGCTGCACAGCGGCCAAACAGCTGGCCTCTAAAAACATCAAAGATCTCCATTTAGAGGTCTTGAATGCAGAAACTGGCCAGCAGCTTTTAGGCATCAATGAAACTGATTCTGAGCGCACCGCATCGGTTATGAAACTTCTAACAGCCGCGGTTGCCATCGACGTGCTGGGCCCCGAGCATCAGATAACCACGAGTGTTTATGCAGATCCGCAAAATCCGGGCAAGATTTATTTGGTTGGAGCGGGAGATGTCACATTGTCTCGGATGCCCGGGAACGTGACCTCTTATTACGCCAAGGCGCCCAAGTTAGACACGCTAACTAGGCAGATAGCCAGCTGGGCAAGGCTCTCCGGGGTCGCAATTACTGAAGTTTCAATCGACAATTCACTTTATGGCGGCAATGCCGACTATCACGAGACTTGGGATAGAAGGGGTCTAAGCCAGGGCTACATGGCCCCAGTTTCAGCGCTGCAAATTGATGCCGGCCGAATCACCAGCACCCAGAATCCGAATCGCTGGCTGGCTAAGCGCACCACCAAGCCGGTTGATCAAGCCGGAGAGCTGTTTTTGGCCTCTCTGAATAAAAGAAATATTGCCGTTGGGGCCAAGGTGATTCAAGAGGTCTTGCCAGAAGGGGCTATCGCAATCGCCTCGGTGCAATCAAGACCGCTGTCCGAATGGATCTCAAACATGCTTCGAGTTTCTGATAACTCATTGGCCGAAGCCATGGCCCGCAATGCTTCTTTGGCCCTGGGTTTCGATGGCAGCATGGGGTCTCTCACCAAAACCTATGCCCAGGTGTTTCAAGCTCGAGGCTTGGATGTATCGAAGCTCTCAATAATCGATGCCTCCGGCCTTTCAAGACTAAATAAAGTGCCGGCCGAGTTTGTGAATGACCTCTTGGTTTTGATTAATAAAGGTGTCGATAACTACTCGGTGATTGAGGCCGGCATGCCAGTTTCAGGCAAATCAGGTTCATTGAGAACTCGTTTCGCTACTGGATCCAAGGCCGCCACTAGGGGCTTGGTAACTGCCAAGACCGGGTTTATCAGAACTGGTTATTCGCTTGCTGGGTTTCTGACTGCACGAGATGGCACGGAGCTGATTTTCACGGTCTACAATCTTTCGCCGAGGGCAACCTTTAATAATCGCTTGGCAATGGACAACTTGGTCTACCGGCTCTTTCAGTGCGGAGCCAAGCTGAGCCTCTAGGGATGTTTCTGGGGCACGCTTGGGTCGATAGATATCAAGATACCCTTTAGGTATGGCTCGTAGCGTATATGTCGCCTCGGTAGAGGGTCACACTGCCAAATCCGTGGTCGCCCTCGGGGTCCTGGAGGCACTGACAAAAAAATATAAGAAGGTTGGTGTTTTTCGTGCCATCGCTCCGACCGAACACGACTCTGTTTTAGAGCTTTTACTGGAAAGCACAAACACCGAATTTCCGATAAGTGAATCGGTTGGGGTCAGCTATAAAGAGATGCATCAAACTCCGGAAAAAGCCATCAGCCTGATTCTTGACCGCTTTAAGGCTCTAGAAGACAAATGCGATGCCGTGGTGATTTTAGGTTCCGACTACACCGACGTTTTTTCTCCCGCAGAGTTTTCTTTTAATTCCAGGGTTGCCACCAACCTCGGTGCACCTTTGATTTTGGTCTTCAATGGCCGCGAGATTCATTCCACCTCCGAGCACCTTGGCCAGGCTAAACCCAGAAGTTCGCAGGATTTGATGTCGATGGCCGAGCTCGCGATGCAAGAGGTCAAAGAAGCCCACACCACCATCTTGGCCGCAGTGGTGAATAGGGCAGACCCTGAACGCCTCGAATCCATCAAAGAAGCCTTGGGTAATGCGCTTCCTAAAGAGGTTCCAATCTGGGTTATTCCGGAAGAGCAACTTCTGTCTGCACCAAGAATGGAGCAAATCCTGGAGGCTGTTTCTGGGAAGCTACTTTTCGGGTCGGAAGCCAGGCTGCGAACTGAAGCTCTTGATTTAGTTGTTGCAGCAATGACTCCCGAGCACGTCCTGGAGCGAGTATCAGAGTCTGCGGTGGTGGTGGTGCCGGCCGATCGAACCGATGTCCTGCTCGCGCTTCTGATGGCGGATAGCTCAAAGAATTTCCCTCAGCTTGCTGGCATCGTGCTGAATGGTGGCTTTGAGCTCCCGAGGCTGATTAGTGAATTGATAGCCGGCCTCACCCCAACCCTGCCGGTTATCACCACCGATGGCCGAAGTTTCGACACCACCATGAAGATATCCGCCGCACGCGGCCGGGTCACCGCTTTGGACCCCGAGAAGTTGGTCTTGGCCAGAAAGTTGGTTGTTGACCATTTGGACACTGATTTACTGACCGAGCGACTTGAGGGCCTGGAATCTAGCGCCATAACACCTCTCGCGTTTGAATACTCCCTGGCCCAAAGGGCTCGAGAGGCGAAAAAGCGAATTGTCTTGCCGGAGGGGAATGAAGACCGGATTTTGCAGGCCGCTGATCAAATCATCAAGAAACAAATCGCCAGCCTAATTCTTCTTGGGGAGGAGTCGAGCATCCGTGCTAGAGCTCATGAGCTAGACCTAGATCTCTCAGCAGCCGAGGTCATCAATCCTAAAACCTCAAATCATCTAGCTGCTTGCGTGGCCGAATATGTCAAACTCAGGAGCCACAAAGGCGTGACTGCGCTGCAGGCCACCGAAAAAATGCTGGATGTCTCATATTTTGGCACCATGTTGGTAAAACTCGGAGTCGCCGATGGCATGGTCTCGGGAGCAGCCCACACAACAGCCCACACCATCACCCCGGCCTTTGAGTTCATCAAAACCAAGCCCGGTGTCTCAGTTGTTTCCTCGGTGTTTTTGATGGCCCTGGAGGACCGCGTCTTGGTCTATGGGGACTGCGCTGTGATTCCGGAGCCTACGGCTGAGCAGCTAGCCGACATCGCAATCTCCTCGGCCAAGACTGCGAGGAACTTTGCTATCGAGCCCCATGTCGCGATGCTCTCTTACTCAACCGGCGCATCTGGTTTCGGGGCGGATGTTGATCGGGTGCGGGAGGCAACCAGGTTGGTCCGGGAGCGCGAACCCGGTTTATCGGTTGAGGGCCCGATTCAATACGATGCCGCGGTCGATGTTGCGGTGGCCAAGGCTAAGCTTCCCGAGTCAACAGTCGCCGGCCACGCCACAGTCTTTGTTTTTCCGGATTTGAATACTGGGAACAACACCTATAAAGCAGTGCAGCGAACCTCTGGGGCCGTTGCTATCGGGCCCATCCTGCAGGGCTTGAATATGCCGGTGAATGACTTATCTCGCGGAGCACTGGTAGCCGATATCGTAAACACCATCGCAATCACTGCGATTCAGGCGGGCCAGCAGTGAGGCCGATTCTGGTCATCAATTCGGGCTCCAGTTCCTTGAAGTATCAGCTGATTGATGTTGATTCTTCGGTCGCTTTAGACTCCGGCTTAATTGAGCGAGTCACCGATCATGCGGCAGCCTTCGGGCAGATGCTTGCCCAGCTCTCTGGTCCGAGACCGCTTGCGGTTGGGCATCGGGTGGTTCACGGTGGTTCGTTGTTCTCAGCTCCGACTTTAATCAACGAGGAAGTGATGTCTGAGATTGAGAACCTGAGTGCTTTAGCGCCGCTTCATAACCCGGGCAACGCAGCCGGTATTAGGGGAGCAATGAAGGTGTTCGCGGACTTGCCGCAGGTTGCAGTTTTTGATACCGCCTTTCACCAATCCATGCCGGCGAGTTCTTATAGGTATGCGATTGATGCTCAGTTAGAAAAAGAATTTGGAATCAGAAGATATGGCTTTCACGGAACCAGTTACTCCTACGTCTCCAAAAAGGCCGCGGAGTTCATCGGGATAGATTCAAGCAAGCTAAGCGCCATTATTTTGCACCTAGGCAGCGGCGCTTCGGTTTGTGCAGTGAAAAATGGCAAGTCCTTCGATACCTCGATGGGATTAACCCCACTGCAGGGCTTGGTGATGGGCTCACGCTCGGGAGACATAGACCCCGCAATCATTCCTTACCTCGAGCGTGTTGCCGGAATGAGCACTAACGAGATTGACCAGAGTCTCAATAAAAATGCCGGGCTTCTGGGGATGACGGGGGAATCGGATCTTCGCGATGTTGAGTCCCGAGCGTCTAATGGCGACCAAGTTGCCATCGAAGCGCTTGCGGTTTACTCCCAAAGAATCAAGCACTACATCGGAGCATATTTGGCGGAGATTGGCCCGATTGATGCACTGGTGTTCACAGCCGGTGTCGGGGAAAATTCCAGCGGGATGCGGGCCCAAGTATTGGCCGGTTTGGAGCATCTCGGTTTCAATTGCGACAAAGATTTGAATGAGTTTCGCAGTAGCCAGGTTAGGAGTATTTCAGACTCCGGGACTCAAATTTTGATCGTGCCGACAAATGAAGAGCTTGAGATAGCACTTCAGGCTCAGAGTTTTATTTAGTTCCGCTAGCTCTGAACACTGCTGGTTTTTTTGGCTACGTATCTTGCAAAGATCGACAGGCTGATATTCATTGCTAAATAGATGGCGAGGGTGACCATAAAGAATGAAAAGGTATAGCGACTGCCAAAAAAGCTCGAGAGGTTGTTCATGGTTGAGCGAAGCAGCTCGGGGTATCCAACGATGAATCCAAGCGAGGTGTCTTTCAGTAACACCACTAGCTGGGCCACGATTACCGGCAGCATCTGCCTAAATGCCTGTGGGAACTGAATCAAAAACATTGACTGCATGCGGGTCATTCCGAGGCTGA
This sequence comes from Candidatus Aquiluna sp. UB-MaderosW2red, assembly GCF_900100865.1. Lineage (NCBI taxonomy): Bacteria > Bacillati > Actinomycetota > Actinomycetes > Micrococcales > Microbacteriaceae > Aquiluna > Candidatus Aquiluna sp. UB-MaderosW2red. Next base: position 1,587,344 of record NZ_LT627734.1, on the reverse strand, counting down.
GCCCAGCCTCGTCTTGCCCTTTTGGTAGAGCGGTCAGGCCAGCCCTCAAGGCTTCACCGATGATCGCACCGTTGTAGAGGGTCAGCGCTATTACGACTGCCCACAGGGCCCCAGTTGAAAATGAAAGCAATATAAAAAGCATCATCAAAAGCACCGGCATACCTCGGAGTAATTCCAGAAGGGCCGAGGTTGGGATTCGAATCCAAACTCTGTTGCTGGTTCGCAATAGCGCCATTACGACACCGAAAATAATGGCTAAGACAGCGGCTATTCCCGCGGCGGTAAGGGTATTGATCACACCCTGGCCGATGAATCCCCAAAGTGCTGGATCTTCGAAAATATCCCAGCGCGAGGAATCAAAAAGACCCGGCTGAGTGGTTCCGTTAAAAATCTCCCGCTCTCTGGCCAGAAGGTAAATTAAATAGCCGAGCCCACCAATTACCAACGCGCCAAAGCCAATGGAGAGGATTCTTGAGAGGCGCTTGGCCCTGGGCCCTGGTGCGTCAAATAAAACACTGTTGCTCACTTGACCATCACCCACTTCTTTTCAAGTCTCGAGGCAACAAAGCCCAGGGGAATGGTGATTGCTAGATAGAAAAGGGCGATTCCCAATAAGACCGGGATAACCGCATCGCCATTGGCGTTAGCCAGTTCTTTACCGATTGTGAAGAGCTCCACCACAAAGAATGCGCCTGCGACCGAGGTGTTTTTTGTTAGGGCAATAAATACGTTGATCAGCGGGGGAATGACCATCCGAAACGCCTGCGGTAAGACAATTTGGATCAGGGTCTGCGAAAAGCGCATTCCCAGGGATCTGGCAGCCTCGGCCTGTCCAAGCGCAACTCCGTTTATTCCAGAGCGCAGCGCCTCCGCCACAAAGGGGGAGGTGTAGAAGCTTAGGCCGATGATTGCAAGGTTGGGGTAACTGAAATCGCTGCCGAGATAGGGCAACAAAAAGGCGCAAAAGAAAAGCACCAGGGTCAGCGGGGTGTTTCTAGCCAGCTCGGTATAAGCGGTGGCAAACACTCTCATCGAGCCAAGCGGGGAGATGCGAAGCATGGCAATTAGGGTGCCAATAATTAGGGCAAAAAAACCAGAAACCAAAAGGAGTTGGAGGGTCATCCAGAAGCCGACCAGGTAACGATCGAAATTCTCAAATAGGACTTCCACTCCAACTCCCTTCTGGCTCTACTTACTTATTTGAGCTGGTAATTAGTAGCGGTCCGGCATTGGGGCTGCGCGGAATGGCAATAGCACTCCAGCGGTGGTGTCCCAAGCTGTTTGGTAGCGACCGTCTTGGTAGCTTGCCTCTAGCACGTCATTGATCCACATGCGGAATTCGGTGTCGTCTTTTAGAACGCCGATGCCGTATGGCTCATCAGTAAATGCGTCTCCCGCAATCTTGAACTGGCCCTCGTTCTGGAACGCAAGACCGGCAAGAATCACGTTGTCCGTAGAAACTGCAACAACGGCTCCGGTGCGCAGTGGCTCCAAGCAGTTGCTGTAGGTGTCAGTTAGGAAAGTGACAGCACCCAGCTCCTCAAGCTTCGCAGCAGGAGTAGACCCGGTTACAGAACAAACTGGCTGACCAACTAGGTCTGCTTCGGATTTAATTGTGTCGTTATCTGCCAAAACCAAGATCGACTGACCGGCTAGGAAATAAGGACCAGCGAAGGAGATGATCTCTTTGCGCTTATCGTTGATGGTGTAGGTGGCAACCACAAAGTCAACCTGGCCGGATTCAATGAATGGCTCGCGGTTTGCAGAAACGGTCTCAACCCAGTTGATGTTCCCCTCGGAGATACCCAGCTCGGCCGCGATCATCTTTGCGATTTCAACATCGAACCCAACCGGGATTCCATCTGGTGCTACTAGTCCAAATAGTGGCTGGTCGAACTTGGTGCCGATGGTGACTTCTCCGGCAGCAGCCAGGCGGGCCATCGTGCTGCCAGCTGCGAACATCGGAGCTTCGGTTGCGGTTTCTTCAGGAGCCGAGGCTGTTTCTGCCGGAGTGCTAGCCGCACAACCGGATAGAACTAGTGCTGCAACACCAAATGTTGCTAATAGTGAAAACTTTGCTGAACGCTTCATTTTCTCTCTTTCCTTGTGTCGTGTGACCCGAGGTTACGAGTCACTTATTCGTTTCCCCGGGTGGGGGAAATGTCTCTCTAGTGGTTCAGAATCTTCGAGAGGAAGTCTTTGGCTCGATCGGTTTTTGGATTGGTGAAAAACTCTTCGGGAGTCGCCTCTTCGACTATTTCGCCCTGGTCCATAAACAAAACTCGATCGGCGGCTTTTTTGGCAAAGCCCATTTCGTGGGTGACTACAACCATGGTCATTCCCTCATCGCTTAGCTTGACCATGACATCGAGTACCTCGTTGATCATCTCCGGGTCTAGGGCGCTGGTTGGTTCATCGAGTAAAAGAAGTTTTGGACTCATCGCTAGGGATCTTGCGATGGCGACTCTTTGTTGTTGGCCGCCGGAGAGCTGGGCCGGTTGCTTATCCGCCTGGTCTTTGACCCCAACTCTTTCCAGCAATGCCAAGGCTCGCTCCTTGGCATCGGCCTTGGACATCTTTTTTACCTTGGTCGGAGCGAGGGTGACGTTTTCCAAAACTGTCTTATGGGCGAAGAGATTAAAGGACTGAAAGACCATTCCGACCTTGGCTCTGAGTGCCGCCAACTCCTTGCCTTCTTGCGGCAGCAACTCGCCGTCAATGGTGATGGTGCCGGAATCGATAGTTTCCAATCGGTTGATAGCTCGGCAGAGGGTTGATTTTCCAGATCCCGAAGGACCGATCACCACTACCACTTCACCGCGCTTGATTGTGACGTTGATATCCTTGAGGACATGAAGCTCGCCGAAGAATTTATCCACGTTTTTTATTTCAACTAGCGGTTCTCCAACCTCAACTTGAGTGATGGATGTCGTGTTTGGCAGCATTGGGGTCACATTTTTGAATCTAGTCCACTTAATAGACCCGCTAGAAAATCGACCCCAATAGTTACCGCAATGTGACCCCTGGTCTAAGACCCAATTTCCCAGAATCTTCGTTCAGGAAAATTCCAAGGATCGATTACTAAGATTTTGATAATGAGTGAAACAATTTCAAGGTTCGCGCCTAAACCGCTATTCACGTTTGTCGCCACCGGCGAGGTCATTACCTGGGCCATCTTGATTACCGGCCTGATTTTTCGTGCTGTGGGTGTGGATCCGATAGTGGTTACTATCGGGGGTTCAATTCACGGCGCGATGTTCTTGAGTTACGGCGTTATTGCCGCTTTGGTCGGGGTGAATCAGCGCTGGAAGACCTCTAGAACCATCAGCGCAGTTGCTCTTGCGATTGTTCCTTTTGCCACCCTGCCATTTGAGCGAAGTCTGGCGAAAAAGAAACTGCTTGAGGGCGAATGGCGCACATCTAAATCCGATGATCCAAAAGATGAAGGCTGGTTTGATTCCTTATTTCGCTGGTTTATTGGCCGGCCATTCTTGCTGATTCTCGCAATGGCAGTTGTGGTGAGCATCATCTTTTTGACCCTGTTGTGGCTCGGCTCGCCCACCGAATGGGGCGAAAGGTTCGCTGACTAGTTTCTGGGCTTCGCAAGACTCGCTGAGGCTAGATTGGCTAATTAGAGCCCTTTAGGTGACAATTAGAGCGCGAAGGAGCACTCCAATTGACTATCAAAATAGCCACAACAAACGATCCAGCAGGTCTTAGACATCTTCCAAAGCACCACAAACCCATTGACCGGGATCGAATTAAAAAGCTTCTTGATCAAGAGTGGGAGCGCTTTAGCGCAAGCTCCCCAAAGTCTGCGGCAGAAAACATTGTGGCATCCAAGTCGCTGCCTCTTGGAGTGACATCCAGTTTTCAACACTGGGACCCATACCCAATCTCCATCGTCTCCGCCAAAGGTGCTTACCTAAAAGACGTTGACGGCCGCAAGTTCCTAGATTTGTCGATGGGCTTCGGGGCGATGATGGTGGGCCACTTGAACCCGGTGGTGGTGCGTGCCGTCAAAAAGGCGCTGCGCAAAACTGGCACGCTTTTTGTCACCCCTTCCCCAACTGCAACCGATGTGGCCGAACGCTTCAAAAAGCGCTTCGGCCTAGATATGCTGCGTTTCACCAACTCTGGCACCGAGTCCACCATGTATGCCATCAGGACAGCCCGTGCGGTGACTCTAAAAAAGGGTGTCATCAAGCTTGAGGGTGGTTATCACGGCGGTTACGATCCGCTGCAAGTTTCGGTGAAGCCAGCGCTAGAGCAGATTGGCGAAGCCAATGCCCCAACTCCTCACGTGCCATTTGAGGTGGTAGCCGGCGATGTCTACGTGGTTCCTTATAACGACTTGGCTTATCTAGAGCAGATCATGATGGATCATGGCAAAACCATCGCCTGCTTCATGATGGAGCCGGTGATGGAGAATCTTTCCATAATCCTGCCCGATCAGGGCTACCTCGAGGGGGTTCGAGATCTGTGCGATAAGTACGAGATTGCTTTAATATTCGACGAAGTGAAATCGGGCCTCACGGCGGGAATTGCTGGAGTAGCCGGTCGAACTGGGGTGAAGCCGGATCTAGTTACTCTTGCTAAGAGCATTGGCGGCGGGTTCCCAGTGGCTGTATTTGGCGGCACTAAAAAATACATGGACGCCGTCACAGATGGGCGAATGGCCCACTTTGGAACCTATAACGGGAATCCATTGGTGTCTGCGGCGATGAAAGCCGTAGACGAAATCTGCACACCGAAAGCACTTGGTGATGCTGAGGCAATCAACTACGAAACCATTAGGCAGCTTGATGAAATCATCGCCGAATTTGAGCTCCCAGCCCACACCATCGCTTTAGGCCTCAAGGGCGCGGTGATTTGGTCCCCGGAACCGGTTAGAAATTACCGCGATTTCAAGGCCACCGACTTCGAGGTCGCAGAACTTTCCTGGCTTTGGGGAGTGAACCGCGGCGTCCTGACCCCTCCGGGGCTGGACGAGCAGTGGTTGGTCTCTTTGGCTCACACCCAAAAAGATATGAATAAGTTGGTTGCGGCAACCAGGGAAATGGCCAAGGCACTTCGCGCTTAGCTAACAATAATTTGCAGTTGCCTCTGGGCTTCGGCTTTTATGGGTATGGTGAGGGCGGAACAAATGTTCTCTGAACTATATTTCTTTACAATACGCGGCTTTGCAGGCCGCACCTGGGTGGTGAATCGGCTTGGTAATGCGTTGGACTTTTTTAACGCATCATGCGCACGTGATGCTTTTACTCGATAAGAATCCGGATTCAAAAATCGAGGAGCTTGCGCTGGATTTAGGGGTAACTTCCCGCTACACGGTGAGCATATTAAATGATCTAACCGAGGGCGGGTATTTGCGGAAAGAAAAGATAGGCCGCCGAAATCACTACCTGATAAACCGTGAGGCTGAGCTAAGGCATGAAACCTCAAGGCACAGATCGATTGGCGACCTAATCGATTCTCTTGGATCGATAGGGGTCTAAGAAATGGATATTCTTTCGGTTGCGGTTCAAAACCTAACCAGCGCTCCGGTACTGGCATTCGCACTGGGGCTCTTGGCTGCTGCAGTAAAAACTGATTTGCGCCTTCCCGAGCCGATTTATCAGGCAATTTCGATTTACTTACTGCTGGGAATTGGCATTAAGGGCGGCGTGGCGCTATCGAATGCTGAATTCTCCGAGGTGGGGATACCGATTTTGGCGACTCTTATATTGGGAGTAACAATCCCGGTGCTGGCCTTTTTCATTTTGAAGTTCATGAAAAAGCTTTCGGTGATTGACCGCGGGGCTCTGGCCGCTCACTACGGCTCTACCTCTTTGGTTACCTTCACCGCGGCAATCATCTTCTACGAATCAATTTCGATTTCGGTGGAGGGCTACCTCACCACACTGCTTGCAATACTAGAAATCCCAGGCATCATCGTCGGTCTAATGCTTGCCTCAAGAGGCTTGCGCCGCGAGGTCTCCTGGGGTGAGTCGCTCAGGGAGATCCTCACCGGCAGGTCAATCTTCTTATTGGCTGGTGGTTTGGCAATTGGTTTTCTCACCAAGTCAACTGGCTTCGCCAGAATTGAAGATTTTTTCGTAGTTCTATTCCCCGGAGTTCTGACGCTGTTCTTGCTGGAACTTGGAATTGTTGCGGGGAGAAGACTTTCGGATCTGAAGTCAGCTGGCTTTGGTCTAGTGATATTCGGAATCGGCTTCCCGCTTTTAGCCGGGACACTCGGTGTCCTAACGGGACACCTGTCTGGCCTAAGTCTTGGAGGAGCCGCCACGCTTGGCGTGCTAAGCGCTTCGGCTTCTTATATTGCGGCTCCGGCCGCAGTTCGATTGGCGCTTCCTGAGGCAAGCCCCGGAATCTACCTCACGGCAAGCCTTGGCATTACCTTCCCCTTCAATCTCACCTTGGGAATACCGATCATGTTGGAACTTAGTAGGTTCCTAGAAAGCGCAGGGCTCTGATGCTCACAAATCGCAAACTCGTTGTCATTGTGGTGGAAGCGGCATTAGAGAAGAGGCTCTCAAAGGACGTAATTTCTCAGGGCGCCAAAGGTTTCACAATCACTCACGCAAATGGCCTGGGCCCAAGAAACCAAAGAGCTGGAGACCTTGAGGGAGGCAACATTAAGCTCGAAACAGTTGTCACCGAGGAAATTGCGACCAAAATTATGGAGCTTTTGAGCACTAACTACTTCCCGCACTATGCCTGCAGCGCTTGGATGAGTGACGTGCAGATCCTGCGCGATGCTAGGTATTAGGCTCCAAACACTGAAATCTGTGATACTTTTGCTAAGAATACTTAGCAAAAGGAATCTCTTGGTTCAAAGTTCGGCCAAATCCTCCATCAGAGAGTTGCGCAAGTCTGTAGGCCTGAGCTCTGATCAATTGGCAAAACGGCTTCATAGGGCCGGGTCAAGCATCAGATATCTTGAAAGTTCGGAGGTAGCCGGCTCGGCCAGTATCTCAAACCTGCGCGAAGTGGCGCAGGAGCTTGGCTTTGTGATGCAAATCCAATATCTCCCAATTCCAGGGGCCCGCGACATATCTGAGGCTAAGGCGGATGATTTAGCGAAGAAAATCGCAAAGCGAATACAAGTGACCATGGCAATCGAGCAACAGAGCCTAAGCGCCCTTCAGCTTGCAGACATCACTGAGAAAGTCAGAACGAGGCTCCTTCAGAATCCGAAGACGCTCTGGGGTTGAAGTGGCAAGCGGCTGATGGTCAGACTCCCCTAGACCCCGATGAGATTCAAGGGCTAAAGCTCAAGCACCTGATGTTTCAGCACGAACTAGACACTTCCGAGGCTCTCAATATTTTTGAGGCCGAGTTTTGGCTCTTGAAGCCAATACCTAAAGACCCTCTGCAGCTCAAGTTTTTAATGCGTCTCCACCTCGAGATGTTTGGGCAGGTGTGGGGTTGGGCCGGAAGTTTTAGATCGATAGACAAAAACCTCGGTTCAAGTTTTCCACTCATCCGTATCGAGCTCACCGACCTACTGGCGAAAGTGTCTGCTCAATTTGACGCCCACCTACCAAAGGAAGATGTGCTTACTTTTTACCACCACGGCCTAGTCAAGATCCATCCTTTTCCAAATGGCAACGGGAGACTCGCAAGATTGGCCACAGAGGTGTTGTGCCTGCAATCTGGCGCTCCGGATCCAATTTGGACCCTCTTAGAAATCGATGCAATCCCAGAATTCCGTAAGCAATACATAGCCGCGTTAAAGTTGGCTGACTTGGGAGACTACCGACCTCTGAGACAATTACTATTTCCACATAACATCGAGATTGAGGCTTAGGGTGAGCGATCTAGTTATCCACTACCCGCCTGATCTTCCGGTATCTGAGCGCCGGGAAGACATCCTTTCGGCGATCAAGCAAAACCAGGTGGTAATAATTGCTGGAGCCACCGGCTCCGGCAAGACCACCCAGCTTCCAAAGATGTGTCTTGAGCTTGGCAGATTATCCATTGCCCACACTCAGCCCAGAAGAATTGCGGCCCGCTCGGTTGCTGAGCGGATCTCGGAAGAGCTAAACGTGAATCTCGGCGGGCTGGTGGGCTATCAGGTTCGCTTTACCGATCAGGCCAGTAAAGATACCAAAATCAAAGTTATGACCGATGGCATCTTGCTTAATGCTTTGCAGCGCGACAAGATGCTCAAGCAATACGACACCATCATCATCGACGAGGCTCACGAGCGAAGCCTGAACATCGACTTTTTGCTTGGCTATCTAAAGCAGCTCTTAGCAAGACGCCCTGACCTAAAGCTAATCATCACCTCGGCAACGATTGACCCGGGTTCTTTTTCTAAACACTTCAATGACGCTCCAATCATCGAGGTTTCTGGCCGCACCTACCCGATTGAGATTCGCTATCGACCGGTGACCCGAGAGGCTTCTGAAGATGGCGATCCCGAGGCCGCAACCACGGCGGCTGACTACCTTGACGGGGTTGTTGCCGCGCTCAAAGAACTCGAAGCCGAACAGGACGGTGATGTACTGGTGTTTTTGTCTGGAGAGTCTGAGATCAGAGATTGCCAAGACGCAATCCAAGGCAACCTAACCGCAGGCTCGCTAAAGACGAACACCGAAGTGTTGCCGCTATATGGGCGACTCAGCTCAGCCGAGCAACATCGAGTTTTTGAGCCAAGCAAGCTAGCCGGGATAAGGAGAAGGGTAATTCTGGCCACTAACGTGGCGGAGACCAGCCTGACCATCCCAAACATCAAGTACGTCATTGACGCTGGCACCGCTAGAATCTCTCGCTATAGCCCAAGGGCTAAAGTTCAACGCTTGCCAATTGAGGCAGTTTCCCAAGCCAGTGCCAATCAAAGAGCCGGCCGTGCAGGTAGGACCTCTCCCGGAACAGTCATTCGGCTTTATTCTCAAGAGGATTATCAATCTAGGTCCGAGTTCACCGACCCCGAGATTTTGCGCACCAACCTTGCCTCTGTGATCTTGCAGGCTGCAAATATTGGCCTTGGTGACATAACCAAGTTTCCTTTTTTGCAAGCGCCTGATTCAAGGGGGGTCAAGGACGGGCTCGGGCTGTTGAGAGAACTGGGCGCTATCGAAGAAAGCGCCGATGTGGTGCTTACCCAGATGGGTAAAGAGCTCTCCAGAATTCCAATCGAGCCGCGCTTTGGCAGAATGCTGCTGGAATCCAAGCGGCATAATTTGGTGCGTGAGGTAATGATCATCGTTGCCGGCCTGACCATTCAAGATCCGAGGGAGCGACCCTTGGAAAAGCGCGAAAAGGCAGACCTGTTGCATGCGCGTTTCATCGATCCAACAAGCGACTTTTTATCACTACTTAACCTTTGGAATCATGTCGAGGACCAGCAGGCCAAGCTATCTTCCTCGGCATTTAGAAGGCTCTGCAAGGCGGAGTTTTTGAACTACTTGCGAGTGCGCGAGTGGCAAGACCTGGTCCGGCAACTAAAGAGCGTGACAAAGGAGCTAGGCCTGAATTTTGGTGGGCGCAGGGTCGATCCGAATGGAATTCACAAGTCTCTGCTAGCGGGTCTACTGAGCCAAATTGGCCTCAAGCAGGAGAATGAAAAAAAGGTCTTCAAAAACGGCAAGCTGCAAAAGCCAAAACGCGTTCAGAGCGAATACTTGGGTTCTGGAAGCAAAAAGTTTGTTATTTTCCCCGGCTCCGCGCTAGCCAGAAAGCCGCCCGAGGCTTTGATGAGCGCGGAGTTGGTCGAAACCAGCAGGCTATTTGCGCGCATGAATGCGGCGATTGATCCGGTATGGGCAGAGGAGTTAGCTGGAGAACTTTGCAAGCGAAATGTTTCTGAACCGCACTGGGAAAAAAAGCTTGGCGCCGTGATCGGGTATGAGCGAGTGATCCTCTACGGCCTGACCTTGATAGCCAAGCGCAAGGTGCAATATTCCAAGATTGACCCGATGTTTTGCCGAGAGTTATTCATTCGGCACGCTCTTGTGATGGGGGAGTGGGATTCAATTCAGCCCTTTGATAAAAAGAATAGGGACCTACTTATAGAGCTCGAGGCGATTGCGGAACGAGCCAGGGCGCCGCAGCTTGCCCCGGGCGAGGAAGATGTTTTTCGCTTTTATAACAACCGAATTCCACTCGATGTTTTTTCAACCCGCTCCTTTGAGGGTTGGTGGAAAAGGGCGAGGGTTGAGTCCCCAGAGCTCATGACAATGACTAAGTCGAACATCTTGGAACAAGAGATTCTGGAACCTAGCGAGCAGGATCTTCCAAAGACCATTCTGGTGAACGGCCAGCAGTTCTTACTTCGGTATAAATTCGAGCCTGGGGCCAAAGACGATGGCCTAAGCGTTTTAGTGCCACTTCCGATCCTGGCGAGCCTTGACAGAGCCGCCTTCGAGTGGCTTGTCCCGGGGATGCGACTTGAGCTAATAACCGAGTTGATTCGATCGCTTCCAAAGAGTCTCAGAAAAAATGTTGTCCCAGCCAAGGACTGGGCTCAAAAGGCGCTGGCTCAAATGCCGGACAATCCAGTCGGTGACATAACTTCGGCGCTCGCCAAAACCCTGCAGAAACTTAGTGGTGTCGCCATCAAGGCCGAGGATTTTGTGCTGGCCTCGATAGACCAGGGCCTGCGCGTGAAGTATGCGGTTCTGGATGACAATAGTAAGGAACTCGGGCTCAGCTCAAACCTCGCTGAGCTGCAAATCAGCTTGGCGACCAACAATCGGGCAGCGGTCGCCCTTGCTACCCAGAGCGTCACCAGCCCGATCGAAAGATCAGCAATCCCAGGCTGGGATTTTGATTCGTTACCCGAAAGTGTTGAGGTGAGTCACGGCGGTAATTTAGTTCGAGGTTTCCCCGCTCTTGTGTTGGAAAATACGGATGCTGTCGCAATTCGGGTCTTTTCAACCCACTCGGAACAGCTCACTCACCACAAAGTCGCAGTGGTTCAGCTGGTCGTACTGGCAATTTCTTCTCCCCATAAATACATTGAAAGCCACCTGAGCCCACAAGAAAAATTGGCCATAGCAGCGCTGCCTTATAAGAGCCTCAGTGGCTTTGTGCAGGATGTGATTCGAGCCGCTGCTTTTTTGGAGCTGTCGAAGATAAATCAAGCGGGTTTGATTTTCACAAGGGCCGAGTTTGAGGGCATTCGTGACTCGGTGGAGGCCAAGTCAATCGAGCTTGCATTCGAAATCGTCAAAATCGCTGCCAGAATCGCTAACGCTCTGAGGGATGCTAATAAGGCTATTTCGGAGACAAAGGATTTTGATTTTCTGCAAGTTCTAGCAAGTGAGAAGCAGCACATTTCCGAATTGCTGAGCCCTAGGTTTGTGAGCGATATTGGTCTTGAAAGACTCCCTCGACTCGAGATTTACCTCAGAACAATAGAGCTGCGAATTCAAAAACTCAGACAAAACCCGCAGCGCGATAACGTGGCCCAATACGAACTATCTCAGGCAATATCATTTTTTGAATTGGCTGGAGGAAGTTTTAGCCAGTCTGGCTCGGGGCCAGTTGCGCAGGCAAGGTGGCTGATTGAAGAATTCAGGGTGAGCCTATTTGCCCAAAGCCTCGGAACCACCGAACCGGTATCGCTGCAGCGCATCAAGAAACTGCTTAGCTAATGGCCTTTTTGATCAAACCAATAATTTGCTCCTCGGTCTGCTTGTCTAGGTCGATTAGGGCATAGGCGTTTGGCCACATGTTCCCGCCATCCAAATTAGCGTGCTCGCTGAAACCCAGGGTTGCGTAGCGGACCTTGAATTTGCCGGCGTCTTGGAAAAATAATATGGTTTTACCAGCTCTTGCATAGGCGGGCATGCCGTACCAGGTTTTGGCATCAAGTTCGGGGGCGAAGGTCTTCACAAGCTCGTGAATTTTCTGTGCGAGGGCTTTGTCATTTGAGGACATCTGCGAAATCTTTAGGAGTACTTCGGCTTCTTGAGACTCCTTGGTGCTCGCCTTTTGTTGTTCTTTGGCGCGCTCCTTGATGGCGGCGCGCTCCTGAGGGGTGAACGATTCGAGTTTGGGTTGCCTCTGAGCCATTAGCTTCTCCTGACCTTCGATGCCCACGTTACTCCTTGGTAAAAAGCCTCGACCAAGTTCGTGAAATAGATTTCGATGTTTGGGGGTTGGTTTGACAGGGGTTTGCCTGTCAGTTCCCATTCAGACTGGAAGCCTAAACTTAGACGATTTTAGATTAAGCGCTCAGTGCGCATCACAAGAACAAGGACATCATGGCTGAACTGCTTTATCGCCTCGGAAAATTCTCTGCAAAAAATGCCTTGGCTGTGATTGGTGTTTGGCTAATTTTGTTGTCGAGTGTGGGTGCCGCAGCGGCATTCTCAGGTGGTCAGCTTTCAACTGCGATGACCATCGATGGGATTCCATCCCAGGACCTAGCAACAAGCTTGCAAAAGAATTTCCCATCCGCCAGTCGCGGTGCCGGGCAGGTCGTGTTTCATAAGGCAGACGAATCCGTATTCAGCGCGGCCGATAAGGCTGGAATTGCGGACCTCTTAGAGTCAGTCAATAAACTCCCAGGAGTAGATGAGACAGCGGATCCTTTTGTGACCCAGGCCCAGCTTGACTCTCAGCGGATTGACCTCCAAGACGGCAAGGTTGCCATCGAAGATGGCAAGGTCCAGTTGGCTTCCTCACAGGCAGAACTTGACGCCGGACAGCAGGCACTGGATGCCGCAAGAACCGATTTAGAGGGACAACAGGCAGCTTTAGAGCAGACCCTGGCCGACATGTCCGCAGCTAATGCACCGGGTCAAGAAGCCGTTCAGGGCGGCTTGGCGCAGATTCAAGCGGGCCTAGATCAGATTTTTGCCCAGCAGGTAGAGCTGTCAGCGGGTCAAGCGCAATTGGATTCAGGGAAATTGGAGCTAGCAGACAACGAGTCTTTGCTTTTGGCTGGAGATTCTCTGCTGCAAAGCGCGAATGAGTTCAGGACCGTGTCTCTTCAAGGCGGAACAGCAATCGCGACGATCTACTTTGATATCCCCCTCTCAGAATTAGAGCAGCCAATCGTTACTGCCGTGGTAGACAAGATCAAGGCTGGAACTCCCGAGGGAGTTCAGGTTGAGTTCACCCAATCGCTGGTGTTCTCTCTGGATGGGCTTTTGGGTATTGGCGAGATAATCGGGCTTGCCGTTGCGGCTTTGGTTCTTACAATCATGCTTCGAACATTTATCGGAGCGGGCCTACCGGTCATAGCGGCACTTACCGGTGTGGCAATTTCTGCTGCCATCACTTTTGCCCTTTCGGCAGTTGTCGAGATGACAAGCACTACTCCGATTTTGGGAATCATGTTGGGTCTCGCGGTTGGGATTGACTACTCGCTCTTTATTCTCAACCGACACCGGCGCCAACTCAAGGCCGGCATGGAGGTGCGCGAATCCATCGGCCTTGCAAACGGCACCAGCGGTAACGCTGTGGTGTTTGCTGGAGTCACCGTGATTATTGCGCTTCTGGCCTTGAATCTGACGGGAGTCGGTTTCTTGGGTCTGATGGGAAGCGCGGGCGCGTTGGCAATTGTTATCGCGGTGCTAGTGGCCCTGACCCTAGTTCCAGCGATGCTTGGGCTCGCAAAGGAAAAGGTGCTGACCAAATCCGAGCGAGCCAAGCGTGCCGAACTTGGAGCCGAGAATGATTCCGAGAAGTTTCACCAGCTTGAAGAAGCCAATGCGCCAAAAAAGCGCGTATTCGCAAATCGCCACCCATGGCTTGTGATACTTGGCGTTGTCACAACCCTAGGTATCGTGGCAATCCCAGCGTTGAGCTTGAGATTGGCTTTGCCGGATGGCGGCTCGGAGCCAAGCTACTCGACCGCCTATAAGTCGTACACCTTGATCTCGGACAACTTTGGTCCAGGGACCAATGGCAGCTTGGTTGCCATTGTCGATGTTCCAAAAGAGCTAAATGAGATCGACCTATTAAACCTGCAGGCCGAGGTGAGCGAGCGACTAGTTTCGCTGGATGGCGCAACTGCTGTTTTACCGGGCGGGGTCTCTGAATCTGGCCTTGAACTAATGTTTGTGGTGGTGCCAAAGTTCGGCCCGACCAGCGAAGAGACTGAACAACTGGTGTTCGATGTTCGCGCTTTAGAATCTGAATTTTCCTCGGAGCTCAACGCAAATATTGAGGTGACCGGTATTGCAGCGGTGAATATTGACATTTCGCAGAAGCTTTCGGATGTGCTTCCGATTTATCTTGGAACAGTAATCGCACTTTCGTTCCTGCTTTTGATTTTGGTATTCAGATCCTTTGTCGTTCCACTGATTGCGACCGGAGGATTCCTGCTAACGGTGATCGCAACCCTCGGTGCCGTTGTCGCGGTTTATCAATGGGGTTGGCTCGGCGACTTCCTGGGAGTTGCCCAACCCGGACCGATTTTAAGCTTCCTACCGACGATATTGATCGGAATCCTGTTTGGGTTAGCGATGGACTACCAGCTGTTTTTGGTCTCGGGTATGCGGGAGGCCTATGTTCACGGTAAAAGTCCAAAGGATGCCATTGACTCCGGTATTTACCTCGGTCGCGCCGTGGTGATTGCAGCGGCAATTATTATGATCTCGGTCTTTGGTGGCTTTGCCTTCTCACACATCACAATGATCAAGCCGATGGGCTTCGGTCTTGCTATTGGCGTTCTGATAGATGCTTTCCTAGTTCGACTGCTTTTGGTTCCGGCCCTAATGAGCGTTGTTGGAAAGTCAGCTTGGTGGCTGCCGAAGTGGCTGGACAAGATTTTGCCAGATGTAGATGTCGAGGGTTCCAAACTCGAGCGCACCCACGCGAAAATCTAGACTGGACGAGGGCCTCAGTGACAAAAAAAGAAATTACACCAAATGTATTTTGTGATGTGCAGTTATCGGACCTAGACTAAAAACACAATGAACGAGGGAGTTCTAAATGGCTAAAACAGCCAAATCACCAGATGTATATATCAAGGGGCTGCGCCGCTACAACGTTGTCGCAGGATTATTACACTTGGCCCAGGCATTGGGCTTGACTTACGTACTAACGCTTTTGGACAACCAGATTCTTTTCCCAGTCACCATCGAGTATCCAACCGGTCCTCCGGGAGTTCCCGCACCAACCGATTTGGTCACACTGTTTGACATCAACATCGGTGCTGGAGCAATTGGATTCTTGGCACTTTCGGCACTCTTCCACTTCATAATTTCTTCGCCAATGTTCTACGGCCGCTATAAGGCTGGGCTAAAGAAAAACCACAACTACTTCCGCTGGGTTGAGTATTCCCTGAGTTCATCGGTCATGATCTTCTTGATCGCGCTGCTGAATGGAATTAACGGCGTGGCTGCGCTTATCGCGATCTTCGCAGTGAACGCATCGATGATCCTGTTCGGTGCTCTTCAGGAAAAATATGAGACTCCGGGAAATGGTAAGGGTCTTCCTTTCATCATGGGTTCGATGACCGGAATTGTTCCTTGGTTGATTCTTATCCTTTACATCTGGCAGCCGGGTGCGACAAACGCATCTGAGATTCCAGGCTTTGTTTACGGGATTGTGGTTGCACTGTTCTTGTTCTTCAACACCTTCGGTTTCAACCAGGCCTTCCAGTACAAGCAGATTGGCCCATGGAAGAACTACCTATTCGGTGAGACCACCTACATCACATTGAGCTTGGTTGCTAAGTCAGTGTTGGCATGGCAGGTATTCGCCGGAGCAGTTATCCCAGCGATCGTCAGCTAAATTCGAAAAAGCTCAAAACCACCCCGACTAGAACTCGGGGTGGTTTTGGCTTGTGAGGCCATACACAAAACGGCCGCAGCTTCGATTGGGATTGACCGAAGGGCTTTTTTGGCCTGAATCGGCTAACCTTGCAGGGTCTTAAGTTCATAACATGGCGGAGGCAATTTTGCACCTCAATTCTCATATTCTCATCGACCAGTCACACCGACAGGCTTGGAGTGCCGACCCTTTATTGGCGGCAAAGATGAATCCTGCGAACCCCAAAGATGCTGGCTATTCAACCCTTGCCGCTTCAGCAGTTGGGGCTGGCTTTAAGGTCAGCATCAATGAAAAATCAACTATCACGCCAGAACTTCTCAAAGAGATTGACATCTTGGTTTTGCCCCACTCTTCTTTAGATGATTGGGAGAACACGGTTGGCTACGGAGAGCCTGTGCTGTTGAAATCTGAAATCGATTCCATCCAAGATTTCGTTGCAGCCGGAGGCGGGTTGCTGGTCTTGGGTGAAACTGAGCAGCGCAAATACGGCAATAACTTCAATGAACTGATCTCGCATTTTGGCTTGGAGTTAAGTAATTTAACCGTGCAGGACCCGACCCGTAACTTTAGAGAAGTGGCTAGCTGGCCGATTGCCGAGATACCCAAGCTTGTGCAAGGAGACTTTGGCTATAAGACCAAGAAGGTTTGTCTTTATCGGGCTGGAACAATCTCAGTTTCTGATTCGGTGGAGGCTGAGGTGTTCTTGCGCTCTAGCGCCACAGCGCTACCTGCAGGTGCCGCACTCGGTGTCGCGGTGAGGCACAAAGACGGCAGAGTTGTCGTAATGGCAGACTCCGATTTGTTTGGTGATGACTCGATTGACGATTTAGACAACCGGCAGCTTTGGTTGAACATCGCGGGCTGGCTTTCCAACTCCCGAGTTGCTCTTTTGGCGAACTCGAAAAGAGACCCCAATTGGAGTGCTACCGATTTGAGTTGGCAGCGTTTGGTTTTGGCCGTTGAGCAACTTCGCCCAATGCAAGATGCGAAGGGTGCGATTCTGGATGCGTCATTACACATCAAAGCCCAAGAATTACTCGAAGACGTTCTTATTGCAATCGAAGGACTTGCTTCGAGGTTTAGCCACCAAGCTCAGTACCTAGCGGCTTGCGAGGCTGATTTGAAGAATTGGAGCTTGAGCGGTTTTGGAGTGCCAGATTTCTATGACTCTTTGGCGCTGTTCCGCCCCGATCAAGCCCGGGTGGACGGCATCCAGCACCTGGCAGTCTTTTCGATGTATACCCAAAACGGAAACCCAAATCGTAATCTTGAGGCGGTGGTGATCAACACCTTTTGGCCAGATTGGCTTGCAAAACAAGAAATCAAATACGCTAACCCAGCCTTCATCCCGATCGAGTTTGTTGGCTTCACAAATGGTTACGACACCAATTCGGCTGTGTTTTTCCCAGAGACCGTTTCAGTTCGCGAGGTCGCTACCTATCACTGGGGTGGCATATTCTGCGATCGAGAAGCGGCTCGTTTCCGCAAGGTTGTTGCCAGTGCTCAAGAGCTTTTGCACTTGCCACTTCCAGCCGATGCTGAGCGCTTGGTCAGTGACCAGCAGTTAGCGCAGGAGACTTTTGTGTTGTGGGACTTGATTCATGACCGCACTCACTCCAAGGGCGACTTACCGTTTGATCCATTCATGATCAAGCAGCGAATGCCGTTTTGGATGTATTCACTAGAGGAATTACGCTGCGATCTAACAACCTTTAGAGAGACCCTTGCTTTAGATGCCGATGGCGATCCACTAGCCAAATACATTCGCTACGCGATTTTATTTGACCGGCTATTTCGCTTCCCAATCACTGGGGGTAGGGTTCGCAACTACGACGGGCTCGGTGGTCAAATCATATTCGCCAAACTCCACCAGGCCGGCGCATTGACTTGGACCGATAATCGCTTGACTTTCGACTGGGATCTAGTGGTTCCGGTCATGGTCGAGCTTTGCGAAGAGGTTGAGGCTCTCTACCACGGTGGCATCAACCGCTCAAGGCTCGCTCAGTGGATCGCGGCCTATGAGTTTGTTACTCACCTGGTTCCTGCTCACCCGGGATCAAATTGGGCCAAGGGCAAAGACCAGCTGCCGACCGCCGGTGAGCTCAAGGAGGTAGTCAACTTGGTGCTGGATGATGAGTTCCCACTCAATGTGTTCTACGAGACTCTAAACCGCAAGTTGGCCGATGTGGTGGCTTCGACAAAAGGAATTGCGGCTTAGGTAACTGCCGATTTCAATTATTAGAAACCTTTAGCTTCAGGAGAGACGTTCAATGAGTAAAAGAGGCTTTGCAAGCGATAACTACGCGGGAGTTCACCCTAAAGTGCTAGAGGCTATGGCCCTAGTGAATGAGGGTCATCAGGTGGCCTACGGTGAGGACACTGAAACTGAGAAATTTGGCGAAATAGTCAAAGAGCTTTTTGGCAAAAATGCCGTTGGCTATCCGGTTTTTAATGGCACTGGCGCCAACGTGATTGCCCTGCAGGCTGCGACTAAGCGTTGGGAAGCAGTAATCTGCGCCCAGAGCGCACACATCAATGTTGATGAGGGGGGCGCTCCAGAAAAGATGGCCGGCCTAAAGCTTTGGACCGTGGAAACTTCCGATGGAAAGCTAACCCCAGAGTTGGCCGCTACTCAAATCTTTGACGTGGGAGTGGTTCACAGGGCGCAAGCCTCGGTCATAAGTATTACTCAAACCACCGAAATGGGAACTCTCTACAGCGTCTCTGAGATTAGGGCTCTAGCTGACCTAGCTCATGAGCACGGCATGCTCTTGCACCTAGATGGAGCCAGGCTTTCAAACGCTGCTGCGGCCCTGGGTAAAAGTTTCAAGGAGTTCACAACCGATGCTGGTGTTGATCTGGTTTCACTGGGTGGCACCAAGATTGGCGCGATGGCTGCCGAGGCGGTTATCGTGACCGATGGCTCTAGTGTTCGCGGTGCAGCCCTCGCGGAAGCTATGCCGTTTTTGCGCAAGACCTCGATGCAGCTGCCCTCCAAGATGCGGTTCGTCTCAGCGCAGCTCAACGCATTATTCGAAAATCATGCCGAGCTGGCTTTAGCAAATGCCAGGGTGGCTAATTCGATGGCTGATCTTTTATATGCCGGGGTCGTGGAATTGGCTAATAAGCACCCCAGCATCACGGTGCCGAATCCAACTCAGGCAAATGCGGTGTTTCCAATCTTGCCTCAGGAGGTAACGCTCAGAATTCAGAAGGACTACCGCTTCTATGTTTGGGATCAGTCAACCGGTCAGGTGCGTTGGATGTGTGCTTGGGACACCACTAAAGAGGACGTCTTGGGTATTTTGGCCTCTCTGGAAGCCGCTCTTTAGATATGGGTCTACCCGCGAGGACTAATAGCCAGGCAGCTCGGGATGCTTCGAGCCCGCAATCTGGTTCTAGGTTTTAGGGTCATTCCCAGCTCTTTCGAACCACGGAAATATTAATTAAGAAAAAAGGAGAATCTCATGGAACAAAGCGGTACCTGCCCAGTAATTCACGGGGCACAAACCAAAGTCGGCTCGGCGAGCATGGACTGGTGGCCTAACGCTCTGAACTTGGAGATCCTGAGCCAAAACGATACGAAGTCGAACCCAATGGGCAGTGACTTTGATTATCATGAGGAGCTCAAAAAGCTTGATGTCGATGCTCTGAAAACAGACCTGCACGCTTTTATGGTTGAGTCTCAGAGCTGGTGGCCAGCCGACTGGGGTCACTACGGCGGGCTAATGATTCGCATGGCTTGGCACTCCGCCGGCACCTACCGCACCGCAGACGGACGTGGCGGCGGTGGTTCTGGTAGCCAGCGTTTTGCGCCACTGAACTCGTGGCCAGATAACGTGAACTTGGATAAGGCCAGGCGACTGCTTTGGCCGATAAAGAAAAAATACGGAAACCAAATCTCCTGGGCCGACCTCATGATTTTGGCCGGAAATATTGCTTACGAGTCCATGGGTCTAAAAACCTTCGGGTTTGGTTTTGGCAGAACAGATGTTTGGCAGCCAGAAAAAGATGTCTACTGGGGTAGTGAAAAAGAGTGGCTCGCGCCCTCGGACTCTCGATACGAGGATCTAGAGAACCCCTCTTCTATGGAAAACCCATTGGCAGCGGTTCAGATGGGGCTTGTTTATGTGAACCCAGAGGGCGTGAACGGTAAGCCCGATCCGCTAAAAACTGCCGGTCACGTGCGTGAAACATTTGCCCGGATGGCGATGAATGACGAAGAGACCGTCGCACTAACCGCCGGTGGTCACACTGTCGGGAAGATGCACGGCAACGGCAGTGCCGAGAACCTTGAGGCAGTTCCAGCCGCCGCCGGCCTTCACGAAGCCGGTCTTGGCTGGATGAACCACACAACCAGAAGTGTCGGAACCGACACCGTTTCTTCAGGTCTCGAAGGGGCCTGGACCACCCACCCAACCAAGTGGGATAACGGCTATTTCTACCTATTATTCAAGTACGACTGGGCGCTCAAAAAGAGCCCGGCTGGAGCGTTTCAATGGGAGCCAATAAATATTTCTGAAGAAGATATGCCGGTGGATGTTGAAGACTTCTCGGTTCGCAAAAGCCCGGTGATGACCGATGCCGATATGGCAATGATTAAAGACCCTGCGTATTTGGAAATCTCTAAAAAATTCTATGCCGATCCAGATTACTTCTCTAATGTCTTTGCACGGGCTTGGTTCAAACTCACTCACCGAGACATGGGTCCAGTGGGTCGCTACTTCGGCCCAGATGTGCCGAAAGAAGAGCTGATCTGGCAGGACCCGGTCCCAGCCGGCAATAAGTCATACGACCTAACCGCCCTGAAGGTAAAGATTGCTGAATCGGGACTGTCAGTCTCGGACATGGTTTCAACTGCTTGGGATTCAGCCCGCACCTATCGCGGATCGGATATGCGCGGTGGAGCCAACGGTGCTCGCATTCGACTGGAGCCGCAGGTTGGCTGGTTAGGTAACGAGCCCGAGCGCTTGAATAAGGTGCTCAGTGTTCTTGAGCCAATCGCTAATGAGTTTTCAGCAAGTTTGGCCGATGTAATCGTTTTGGCTGGAAATGTTGGTATCGAAATCGCCGCCAAGCTTGCGGGTCATAAAGCTGATGTTCCATTCTCCCCGGGGCGCGGAGACGCCTCAAGGGAGTGGACCGACATTGAATCATTTGAACCGCTAGAGCCAATCCATGATGGTTTCAGGAACTGGGTCAAAAAGGATTACACGGTTAGTGCTGAGGAGCTAATGCTTGACCACGCTCAGCTTTTGGGCCTCACCGCCTATGAAATGACGGTTCTTGTCGGTGGAATGCGTGTTTTGGGCACCAACCACTCCGGCACCAAGCACGGCGTTTTCACCGACCGTGAGGGCTCTCTAACCAACGACTTCTTCGTCAACCTAACCGACATGACTTATGTGTGGGAGCCGGCCGGATTTAATCTTTATAACCTGCGTAATCGCGAGACCGGGCAGGTAAAGTTCACTGCTACTCGTGCCGATCTGGTGTTTGGTTCTAATTCAATTCTGCGCGCATATTCAGAGGTCTATGCCCAGGATGACAATGGTCCAAAGTTTGTCAAGGACTTTATTGCTGCTTGGAATAAGGTCATGAATGCAGATCGCTTTGATCTGAGCTAATTCTTCAAATAATCTGAATAACCCCGGTCCAAGCCTCAGCGGCTTTGACCGGGGTTATTCGCAGGGATAAGTCAGAATCCTATGAAACAGTTCGGAACAGGTTGCGTTATTCGAACGGACCAAGGCGCCAAGTTACCTCGGCGCTAGCGGGGAATGGTAGGTGTGCCTGATGGGTTGGATTGGTTTGACAGATGGGTGCTAAATGAAAAGTCTAAGATTTCTAGCAATAACGGGAACGTTATTAATTTCCGGTTCTTTCCTGACGGGCTGTGCCATGCAGATGGATGGAATGGACATGTCCTCATCTCAAAGCAGTGAAAATTCTGGCTTCTCTGGGATGGATGTGATGTTTGCCCAGATGATGATTCCTCATCACCAGCAAGCGGTTGAGATGTCAACCCTTGCGGAATCCAGATCACTAAACCCCGAGGTGTTGGCGATAGCCGCCAAGATAAAAGCCGAACAAGATCCTGAGATTGATCAGATGAGAAGCTGGCTCAAAGCTGCCAACTCTTCAGAAACCATGGCCCATTCAATGGGGATGGATGGGATGTTGTCTGAAACTGAAATAGCGAAACTAGAGGGCTCTTCAGGTGTGGAGTTCGATCAGCTTTTTCTTGCTGGCATGATTGCCCACCACCAGGGAGCAATTGAGATGGCGGACATGGTTGTGAATTCAAAAAATTCTGAGGCAGCTAAATTAGGCGCCGACATCATCAAGATGCAAACTAGTGAGATTCTCGAGCTGCAGGCCCTGCTCTCCAAGTAGCCCTGAAGCGTGCCTAATTTGGCCGAATAATTTGGGCGAAAGTGACAAACGTGCTGTCGGTACAGGATATTTTGAAGATTGACGTATTCTTGGATAAAACTAAACGGAGACAATGATGTCCTTGGTTGACTTGAAGAACTGGGTTGGGGAAGTAGCTTCTCTGACCAAACCCGATAGCGTGCAGTGGTGCGATGGCTCGGCAAACGAGCTGGAATCAATCAAATACCTGTTGGTTCGCAATGGAACTTTTATAAAGCTCAACCCGGAACTCAGACCCGACAGCTATCTTGCTCGCACTGACCCGAGAGATGTCGCGCGGGTCGAAGAGCGCACCTTTATTTGCTCGGAAAGCGAGCAGGACGCCGGCCCCACCAATAACTGGATGGAGCCGAGCGTGATGCGCACCCTGATGCGTGAATCATTCTTAGGCTCAATGCGCGGGCGAACGATGTATGTGATTCCATTTGCGATGGGTCCAATCGGTTCTCCGCTAACCCAGTACGGGGTTGAAATAACCGACTCACCCTATGTGGTTGCCTCAATGCACATCATGACCCGAGTCTCGGCCGATGTTCTAAAACAAATCGAAAAGGGAGCCGAGTGGGTTCCAGCGGTGCACTCGGTTGGAATGCCGCTAATCGATGACATGGGCAATAAAACCAAGGATGTTTCTTGGCCATGCAACCCAGAAAAGGTCTACGTTGTGCACTACCCAGAGACCAGGGAAATCTGGTCCTACGGATCCGGCTACGGCGGTAACTCGCTTTTAGGTAAGAAGGCCTTGGCCTTGAGAATTGGTTCGGTCATGGGCCGAGATCAGGGTTGGCTTGCTGAGCATATGTTGCTTATTCGTGTCACTTCCCCCGAGCAAAAGCAATACCACTTATCTGCCGCCTTCCCATCGGCCTGCGGGAAGACGAACCTGGCGATGCTGCAGCCTTCAATTCCGGGCTGGAAGGTCGAAACTTTAGGCGACGACATTGTTTGGATTAGGCCCGATGCCTCCGGCAGGCTAAGGGCGATAAATCCCGAGAACGGCTTATTTGGGGTAGCTCCAGGCACCTCCGCAAACACCAACAGCGCGGCAATCGAATCAATGTCCTATGGCACCATTTTCACGAATGTCGCATTGACAAAAGACGGTGACGTTTGGTGGGAGGGGCTCTCCAAAGTGGCCCCGGAGGGACTGATTGATTGGAAGGGTAATCAATGGGAGCCAGATATGGGTCCGGCCGCTCACCCCAACTCCCGGTTCTGTTTTCCGATGTCAAACACCACGACTTTGTGCCAGGACTGGGAAAAGCCCGAGGGTGTGGAGCTTGATGCCATCTTGTTTGGTGGCAGAAGGGCGACCAATGTTCCGCTTGTAGCCAAGTCTTATAGTTGGCAGCACGGTGTCTTTATGGGTGCAACTATTTCTAGCGAGCAAACTGCCGCTGCTGAGGGTCCGGTGGGAAAGCTGCGTCGGGATCCATTCGCCATGCTGCCATTCTGCGGTTACAACATGGCCGATTACTTTGACCATTGGCTTTCAATGGGAGAGAGCTCAACACCGGAGGCACTCCCAAAGATCTTCCAGGTCAACTGGTTTAGAAAAGGAGCCGAGGGCCAGTTCTTGTGGCCAGGCTTTGCAGAGAACTCCCGAGTTATTGAGTGGATAATCAACCAGCTTGAGGGCAAGAACAAGGGAGTCGCGACTCCGGTGGGGATTGTTCCTGCGGAAGGTGAACTAAATCTTTTTGGGCTAGCGGTCTCAGAGCAAGATCTGGATGAGCTATTCGAGATTGACTTTGAGTCTTGGAGCATCGAGGTTGAATCAACCAGAGCGTTCTTTGCGGGTTTTGGTAAAAAGCTCCCTATGCAGCTGGAGCTTGAGCTGAGTTCTCTGGAATCCCGTCTAAAAGGCCAAGTTCCGAGCCGGTCGGTCTAGGTGCTTGTCGTTTCTTAGAGTGTCCTATTTGAAAAACGAATCCCAACAGAAGTAATTGCCACCTTGCTAAGGTCTTGAAATGCGGGCTGTTCAAATAGAGAGTCATGATGGGCCCGAGGCTCTTATATTGGTTGAGGTCCCGACACCAATAATCAACAGCACTGAGGTGTTGGTGCGCAATGATTTTGCCGGAGTCAACTACATCGATGTTTACCAGCGCAGCGGGATGTATCCGATGAGCCTGCCTGCCACTTTGGGTCTTGAGGGTGCCGGTGAGATTGTGGCCCTCGGTGATTCGGTGACGGACTTGAAGATTGGTGATCGCGTTGCCTGGGGCTGGGCTAAGAACAGCTATGCGGAATATGTCGCCATATCACAGGACAGTGCGGTTATTATCCCGGCAGGAATAAGCACCCAAGTTGCAGGGGCAAGCATGATGCAGTGCACCACCGCTCACTATCTAGCCACCAGTGTCTTCCAGGCTAAAAGTGGTGACACCGCATTGGTTCATGCGGCTTCGGGTGGGGTCGGGTTAATTCTTTGTCAGATGCTCAGCGCCAAAGGGGTCAGGGTGATTGGCGCTGTTTCAAATCCGGAGAAAGAACAACTGGCAAAAGAGGCTGGGGCTTCGGAAATTATTCGCTATGACCAGGTGGATTTTGCCGCTGGTGTTTACGACATCACTAAAGGGGAAAAATGCGAGGTTGTCTACGACGGGGTAGGAGCTAGTACTTTTGAAGGCAGCTTGCAATGCCTGAAACCACGCGGGACTCTGGCCTTATTCGGAGCTGCTAGCGGGCCGGTTCCGCCCTTTGATTTGCAGCGATTGGGTGGGCTCGGGTCTTTGGTAATAACTCGCCCGACGATTGCCCACTTCATAAGTTCAAAAGAGGAGCTTTTATGGCGAACCTCCGAAATCTTCGAAGACATCACATCTAGAAAGTTGAAGATTCAAATTGGAGGCATTTATGATCTGGAAGATGCGCATCAGGCTCACAAGGATCTTGAATCACGGGCAACCGGGGGCAAGCTGCTTCTAAGAATCTAAGCTGCCATCGAAGGCGGTCATAAATATGCCAACTCTGCAGAATCACAGCGATTCTTGAATTACCATTTTCATGTGAGCGCAAATGCGAAAACCAAAAACGGCTTTGAGCCTAAGATTTGCGAGCGCTGTAGCAGGCCTTTTGAGTGGCGCAAGAAGTGGGCCAGGGATTGGGAGAGCGTGAAGTATTGCTCTGAAAAGTGCAAGCGTTGATGATGAGCGATTCCTTCGAGCGGATTCTGCTAATACCGTTTGACCATTTAAATCTTGAGCGCGGTGTCCTAAAGACGGCCAATACCAAGACCGACCTGATTTTGTTTGTGCAGTCCGAGCGAATGACCTCGGGCCGAAACTGGCATAAAGAACGCTTATTCTTTCTTATTTCTTCGGCCAAGCACTTTGCTAAAAAGCTAGAAGATATGGGCTTCACCGTCTGGTTTATTGAGGCCCCCAGCACCTTGGAGGGAATTAGTCAGGCCAAGAAAAAGCTCGGAGACCTCCCGGTAGTCTGCGCCGAGCCTTCATCCTTCAGACAATACTCTCAGCTGAAACAAGCGAGCGTGGAGTTTGTGCAAAATGACTTTTTCCTAACTTCAAGAGAGCTGTTTCGGGATTGGGCTGATTCTCAAAAAACTTTTGTGATGGAGAACTTCTATCGAGTCCAAAGAGTCCGGCTTGGTATCTTGGTGAAAAATGGCAAGCCCGAACAAGACCGTTGGAATTTTGACGCAGAGAATCGCTTGCCACCGCCAAAGAACTACACCTGGCCAGAACGCTTATCCCAAGAGCGCGATGAAATCGATGCAGCTGTTGCCAAGGCTCTCGAGTATGAACCCACCGACACCTGGGCCACCACTCGAGAGGGTGCGCTTAGGCAACTGGATCATTTTCTAGAGCACCATCTCGCTGGCTTTGGTCCCTACGAAGATGCTGTCACTCTGGATGAGTGGTCCCTTCACCATTCACTCCTGAGCCCATATCTAAATAACGGCCTCATCACAGCGGCTGAGGTTGTGGCGGCAGCGGTTAGAAAGTACGAACTGGGCGCGGCCCCAATCGCATCGGTGGAGGCGTTTGTTCGGCAAATCATTGGCTGGCGCGAATACATCAACGGCATGTATTGGTTTTTGGGAGCCGACTATCAGGAGCTCAATGGTTTAAATGCGCATAGAAAACTGCTCCCGCTATTTCACGATTCGTCAAAAACTAAGATGAATTGCGTGAGCAAAGTGGTTGAGCAAGTCGAAACCAGAGCCTGGACCCATCACATTCCAAGGCTTATGATCCTGAGCAATTTGGCCCTTGTGACTGGAACCAACCCGCAAGAGTTTTTAGATTGGATGCGAGAGAGCTTTGTTGATGCCAGCCAGTGGGTGATGGTGCCGAACATTATCGGCATGGGCGTCCATGCCGATGGCGGCAAGCTAATGACCAAGCCTTATGCTGCAGGTGGTGCCTACATCAGCCGCATGACCCAATACTGCAAGGGTTGCGTTTATGACCCAAAGAAGCGGGTTGGGGAAGATGCTTGCCCATTCACCACTTTGTACTGGGATTTCCTCGATAGACATAAAGACGAGTTCAAGAAAAACCACCGAATGAGTCAGCAGGTATTTGGGTTGAACCGACTCTCTGATCTGCCGGAGCTCAGGGTGCGCGCTCAAGAGGTTCTTGCAGGACTCAGCGAGGGTAAAATCTAGCCATTCACCGCACGAGAACGTGGTTCGATTTTCCCAGCTATGTAACAGGTTTATAACAGGAAACTCGCAATTTTTATGGTGATACTTCCTTTAATAAACTCAGTCCCAAAGGAATCCATGTTCGACACAATCGCCGGTCTCCCAGTCCATCCCCTCGCGATTCACTTTGCGGCTGTGCTGATCCCTCTTTCGGCCCTTGCTTTTGCTGTCATGATATTTTTCCCACGGTTCCGCAAGGCCTACCTCCCGCTAGTTTTGTTCGCACTCGGATTCTCGGTGGTGCTTGCCTTTGTTGCAAAAGAATCTGGCCAGGCTTTGGCGAAAAGAGTTGGAGATCCCGGTTTACACGCCGAACTTGGCGACATCCTATTTCCGGCATCGATCGGACTCTTCGCGGCAGGGATGGCTTGGTACTTGCTGCTCAGATTTAATCGACCAAGGTGGAGCCTTCAAATCGCTGCATCAGTTTCAATTTTGGCAGTAGCGGGCGTTGTTGGCCTTACTTATTTTGTCGGACATTCAGGCGCGGAGGCATCCTGGGCTAGCCGAATCGTGGCAAGTGAAGGAGTACCCCTTGTTCCGACCAAGGATTCGGCAAAGCCTTCTGTCGAAGGCGCAATTCTCCCCGAAGTGGTGGCCGCACACAGTTCACCGAGTGATTGCTGGACCGTGATAGACAGCAACGTATATGACCTTTCTTCTTTTGTCCAAAAGCATCCAGGCGGGGCTCAAGTCCTAGAAAGTATTTGTGGCACAGACGGTTCAGCGGCTTTTAGCAACCAACATTCTGGGCAACGCGACCCGGCAAGGGAATTGAAAGGGCTTCTATTGGGTCCCCTAGCAAGTCAGAGCAAAGCTCCGTCGGCTTCTGAACCCAAGGCAACTCAGCCTGCAGCCGCCACAAACACCGATCCCTCGGCAGATTCTGTAGTTCAACTCACCTCGGCAGCGGTGTCAAAGCACGACAAGGCTGCGAGCTGCTGGAGTGTCGTTGACGGGAAGGTTTACGACTTGACTTCGTACATTTCCTCACACCCGGGAGGCGCAAGTGTTCTGGAACAGATCTGTGGCAAGGACGGCTCGAATGCCTTTAGGGGTCAACACGGTAGCTCTTCCGAACCCAACCAAGCCCTAGCCAGCCTGCTAATTGGTCCTTTAGTTCAATAATTCAGGTGAAGATCACCAACAGCTTTGATGACAACTGGGAGGCGAGCGCCTCGGGGGTCGAAAGCTTCCGACGGACCGAGCTCCAATCTAAGTGCCTCATGAGTCTTGGATGGATTCTCAGAGGGTTTGGTTTAGCTTATGGAACACTTAGAAGGAGCGCCCAATGTCAAAAAAGCCTGAGGTTGAATCGGTTTGGGATTACCCAAGGCCACCACGACTGGAAGAAGTCTCCCAGCACCTGAGTGTTCACCATGCTGGCCAAGAGATCGCCTCAACCAAAGGATCGGTTCGAGTGCTTGAGACATCGCACCCGCCAACTTATTATTTGCCAATGGCCGACTTCACTCAGGGGGTTCTTATCCCTAGTCCGGGAGAGACCTATTGCGAGTTCAAGGGGGTCGCCAGTTACTTTGATTTACTCATTGCTGGTCGCCTAATTCCAAGAGCTGCCTGGACCTATAAAAAACCAAACCGAGGCTTTGAAAAGCTTTTGGGCAAGGTCGCAATCTACGCCTCGAAGGTCGATGAGTGCTACGTGGGGGAAGAGTTAGTCCAGTCCCAAGAAGGCGATTTTTATGGTGGTTGGATAACCTCCAGCATCAAAGGCCCATTCAAGGGCGCAGCTGGAACTATGGGCTGGTAGTCAAACCCAAGAAATTACACTGCTGGCAGCAGCCCAATTTGCCGGCGCAAGACAACCGAATCCCAGGCATCAAAGCCCGAGACCACCATGCCGTTGTGGATTCGGTCGATTGATACACCGTCTACCTGAATTTTGTTTCCGGTTGCCGCCGCTCCCCAGAATTCTCCAGAGTGCGTGCCAGTGAGAATCCAGCGCGTCACAACCGTGCTGGTCTCGCTATCAGCTATTAGCTCTTGAACCGCAAAATTCACGTCTGGGAAGGCGATTCGCCAGCCCTTCCACTGCTCACGAAAGCTTTCCCGACCAATCCCAAACTGCGGGTCATTGCCGGCCGCATCCTCTGCGATGAAGCGATCAATCGCACTCTCGTCGCCCTGATTCCATATCTGGTCAAAGAAGTCCTGAGCAATCTTTTTGAGTTCTTGGTTGGTGTGCAATTGATTACCGCCTTTAGCTGTTCGATGCTTACTGAAAAGCTACCCTGCAAATTGCAATCTCAGAACAATTGGCGAGATTCGCAGTGTGAAGAAAGTGTGGAAACCGTATAGTTCAAAGTGCGGAAACCGTATAGTTCGGAATTTGGAATTTATTCGCTTCTGACTTTAGCTAGCGCTGAGTTTCAGAAGAAACTGACCGCCACCGGGGGTTATCTCAGTCTTGAAGCTGGTGTTGGGTGCGAGTCTGGAAACTCTATCCAACAGCCACTCAGAAGCAGCTTGGGCATCTTCCATGCTTGGACAGCGAGCGATCGCTTCGCGGCCGCCCTTTTTACTGAGTCTTTCTACGGACTCAAAGATTGGAGCCGGGTCAACCACGAATAAGTCCTTGGACCAAGCAACGACTGGTGCAATCTTGCCGCGGCTAGTGTTGCAGGAACGGTGCGCTAAACGGTCAATTGTCGGAGTGCCCTTTTTGGCCTTGGAAGCTGCATAGCTATCGGTGCTGGGTCCAAGATCAGAATTGACTGAAGAATTGGGATCAACTGCGGCATCACAGAGCCAACAGCGCCAGCCATCGCGTTCTCCGACCTCATTCAAATTACTCATCTAGCTTGCCCTTCCGCTAATAATTTTATTCACTTAGTCCCCAAAATCTTAGAAGAGCCTCAATCGTCAGTCAGGTCGTCTCGAATGTTTTGGCGGTTGTCGAGGGCAAAACGGTGATTTCAATGCAAACTTTTAGCCGGAACCACTGAGGTTATTGGGAACCTCCTAGGACAAAGGCTCAGATTAGGCCAGCGGAGACAAACTTTTCTAATGCCTTAGCTTCAGCTGAGAAATCGGCGCCCTCGCCAATTCGCTTGGCCGCGGCTGCAACCGATCCATAAATCATGCTGCAAACTGCAGCGGGGTCTTCGGTTCCAAGCTCTGTTAGCGGGGAGATAAGGCTCATCATGAAATAGCCGTGCATTGCGCGCAGCATTCCACGCTGGTCATCGGGCAAGGTGTCAATAGAAATCTGTCGAACTATTCCGTGCTGCTTGCTCGAAAGATGAGCCAACGAATAGTGCACCCAAACTCGAATTCGTTCCATCGGGTCTTTGATTTCCAAGCCCAAGCGTTCAATCTCATTGCTGAGATCCGCCATTTCGTTCAACATGAGTTCGCCGAGCACGTGCTCACGCGAAGAAAAGTACTGATAAATGGCTGGCCTAGAAAGACCGGTGGCTTTAGCCAAGCTGGCCATGGAAACCTGAGCTGTTCCGCCATCTTCTATGATTTGCATAGCCGAATCCAGAATTAACTGCTGCCTCAGGGCAAAAGTCTCAGAAACAGTCATTTCTAGAGTTTAGCCTGCCGACCAGCTCACTGGAGAGGCTATCGGGAGCTTCACAGCTCACAGACTCGCGGCAGTCGCCTCCGCGGCTACTTTGGCGGCTGCAAGAATTGAAGCTACGTCTTGAGCGGTGATGGCATTTGAAACAAACCAGGCCTCAAAAGCAGATGGCGGCAGGTAAATCCCTTGCTGGAGCATGCTGTTGAAAAAGACACTGAATGCATCGGTGTTTTGTTTTTTGGCATCATCAAAGTTCGAAACCAGACCCTGTTTGAAGAAGAAGGAGAATAAATTACCGCCAGTTTGATAGCTGTGATTCACATTCGCGGCACTGAGTGCCGCACTAATCCCAGCTCCAATCACTCTTGCTGAGTTATCGAGCTGGTCATAGACCTCCGAGGTGCAGTTCTCAAGGGTTGCCAAGCCAGCAGCGGTTGCGATTGGGTTTCCACTGAGAGTGCCCGCCTGGTAAACCGGGCCCATAGGTGCCAGTAGGTCCATTATTTCGGCCTTGCCAGCCAGGGCAGCTATCGGAAAGCCACCACCAATGACTTTTCCAAATGTGTAGATGTCAGCCTCCCAACCCTCTTGATGACCATACTTGCCCCACCAGCCGCCGGGTGAAATCCTGAAACCTGTCATCACCTCATCGAGAATTAATAGTGCACCGTGCTTGTGCACAGTATCCGCCAGGAATTTATTAAATCCCTCAGCCGGTGGCACCAGCCCCATGTTTGCTGGCGTGGCCTCTGTGATTATTGCGGCGATCTCTGAACCGCGTAGTTGAAAGATATCTTCTACGGCCTGAAAATCGTTGTAATCCAAAACTATGGTGTCCTGGGTTTGACCGGGGGTGACTCCCGGGGAATTTGGCAAACCGAGAGTCGCAACTCCTGAACCAGCCTGCACCAAGAGCGCATCGCTGTGACCGTGATAACAGCCGGCAAATTTCACTATTAAGTTTCGGTTGGTTGCCGCGCGAGCGAGTCTGACGGCGGTCATTACTGCTTCGGTGCCGGAAGAGACAAACCGAGCTCGATCGCAAGAGGGAACTCGACGCAGGATTTCTTCGGCCAGCAAGACCTCATTCTTATTCGGCGCTCCAAAAGAAAATGAATTCTTTGTTGTCGATTGCACCGCCTCTAGGACTGCAGGGTGGGCGTGGCCAAGGATCATCGGCCCCCAAGAGTTGACTAAATCGATGTACTCATTGCCATCGATGTCGCGGATACGCGAACCCACTCCGGAAACAAAATAACGCGGGGTTCCACCCACTGCGTGAAATGCTCGAACTGGCGAGCTAACTCCGCCCGGGATGCTCAGTTTCGCTCGACTGTGCCAGCTTTTGGATTCAGTGATGTTCAAGGGGTTCTCTTTTCTATTTCGCGGGCTATTTCCAGGGCCCAATAAGTACAAATAATTTGGGCACCAGCTCGGCGCACCGAATAGAGCATTTCGAAAATCGCTGGTAGGCGATCGATGAATCCCGCCGCCGCCGCCGCCTCAACCATCGCGTATTCTCCAGAAACCACATAGGCGGCCACCGGAACCGAACTAATCTTCGACACCTCGGACACTATGTCTAGATAGGACAGCGCAGGTTTTATCATGACGATATCTGCCCCTTGTTCGATGTCGAGCTCAACCTCTAGCAGTGATTCTTTTCGATTGCGATAATCCTGCTGATAAGTCTTCCGGTCGCCAGCTAGCTCAGACTCAACAGCGTTTCGGAACGGGCCGTAGAAAGCCGAAGCATACTTGGCGGCGTAGGCCAAAATTCCGACGTCTATGCAACCGGCCGAATCCAAGGCTTTGCGAATCGCCCCTACCTGGCCATCCATCATTCCGCTGGTGCCAAGCATGTGGGCTCCTGCCTTTGCCAACACCTCAGCCATTTTGCAATAAAGCTCTAAGGTTGCATCGTTATCCACAGCCCCATGATCATCTAGGACACCGCAGTGCCCATGGGACGTGAACTCGTCCAGGCACAGATCGGCAATGATGACTAATTGGTCCCCAAAACGCTCCCGGGCCAATCGCACGACGCGACTCAAAATCCCATTGGGGTGATAAGCCTCGGTACCCAGCTCGTCTCGAACTTCCGGCACTGCAAAAAACATGACGGATGGCACCTTGGCCAAAACTAGCTCATCGAGGTATTCCAGGTAGCTATCTTCGGTGTGCTGCAAAACCCCTGGCATCCCAGCGATTTCACGTGGTTCAGTTAGGCCCTCTCGAACAAATACGGGCTGAATAAGGTGTTGTGGCAACAAGGAGGTTTCGGCCACCATCTCACGTAGCTTGGAAGAACCCCGCAGCCTTCTGGGCCTAATCATTGTCTCTCCTTATGATTCAGATGCTCAGCTATTTTTTGGGCAACCGCTGCGGGCGTTGTCTCTACTAAGGCCAGATCGGAGGCGAACCCCAATTCCCTAATCGCAGCGGTGGTAGTCGCCCCAACGCTAATCACAGTTCGGGTGGGCACCCCTTGCAGGGCAAAATAAGCCTTGGCTGAACTCGGCGAGCGAAACAGCACAAAGCCAATAGCTTCCGAAGAAATTTCGGCACGCTCGGTTTCGCTGATCTGGAGGGGCCGGTTTTGGTAGACAACCTCGGCCAGCACATCAAAACCCGCTAGGGCAAGTTTGTCTTGAGCCACAACCAGCGATCGACTGCCGATTGGCATTACGACGGTGGGCCTCATCTTGGAGCTTTGATTCTGAGCTTCAATCATTGCCCCTGCAAGTGAATAAGCATCGTGGATTTCGGGAACTAAGACTTCGACCTCAGCAATAGCTTTCAAAGAATCCGCAGACGACTCACCAACTGCAGCGAACCTTAGATTTGGATTCTTGAAGGCCAGGGCTAACTCCGCTGGGTCGGCTTGTGAAATTAGCGCCTCTATTGCGTTTGAAGAGGTCGCGATAAACCAAACATTTTCGTTTGTTCGAATTTCGGAAAGCATCCCTTTAACACCGGTTGGATTTTCTAAATTCGAGATACCGATCAAGGGGATAATGCTGGATTCGATGCCATAAGAGATAAGTGCCGCGGCGTCCTCTTCATTGCGGCTTGGCCTTATTAAAAGCGCCCTCATCAAAGAGCGGCCTTTTTAGCAATCGGGGATTCTAATAGCCTTTGAGCAACTAAGAGGCCCAGCTTTTCCGCATCTAAAAGATCCTCGGGACCAAGAATAATTTCGCTACTGATTGAGACAGATTCCCCCGTTGATTCAACAGAAAGCTCTGCAACTAAAACCAATCGGTTCCCTAGAAGCTCACCAGCAGCTCCTATCGCGGTTGCGCAGCCAGCGTTTAGACCCACCAGCACCGATCGCTCGGCAAGGGCCACCAGCCTCGATAAATGGTGATCGAGTTTGGACAGCGCTTCAATCAGGTCTTGATCTTGATCGCGACATTCAACACTCAAGGCTCCCTGTCCCGGGGCCGGGACAAAGAGTTTTCGATCCAAGTGCTCGGTAATTTCTGATTCCCGGTTGATGCGCCTAAGCCCGGCAAGTGCCAAGAGAGTGGCGTCATATTCCCCGGACTCGACCTTTTTGAGTCGAGAATCAATATTGCCGCGAATCGAATCGACGACTAGATCGGGCCGCAACCTTCGAACACTCGCCGCTCTTCTGGGCGAAGAAGTTCCCACTCTCGATCCAGCGGGCAGTGCCATAAGACTCAAGCCGGATTGAGAGATAAATACATCGGAGGAATCTTCGCGTTCTGGAACTGCTCCCGTGACGATACCCGGGTATGGTTTTGCGGGCAAATCTTTCATGGAGTGGACTATAAAATCAACCTCACCGGCTAGTAGCGCATCGCGCAGCGCAGAGACAAATACGCCGGGGTTTTTGGACTCACTCAAAGGAGTCGTAGTTTGGTCGCCCTCGGTTTTGATGATTACTTCTTCTACGCTCAGCCCCGGATTTAGTTCGATCAACTTTGCGACTACCAATCTGGTTTGTGTCAAGGCCAAAATGCTGCCCCTACTACCCACCCGCAAGCTAGTCATTTCTGCTCAAATCGATGCTGTAGAGCAACTTGACTGCCTGAACATAGTCGTTGTGATTTCCGGTTCGAGCCATGGTTTTTGCCTTCACTAAGGGTTTATGCAAAATCGCATTAGTGACCCGCATCAGTGAGCGCTCAACATCCAGGGCGGCCTGATCTCCCAACCGACGCTTCACCGCCGCCACCTCGTCGCTGACAAGAGCGCCAAACTCATGACGCAAGGCAGAAATTATCGGGTCCACCCCGCGCTCAAGCTTTGATTGGTTATAGCTAATGATCGAGGCAAGAATTATGTTTTTTGCTTGGGCTAATTCCTCTTCGTGTCCCGAGTCTTGGAGTTTTGCGAGCGTCTCGAGGTCAATGAGCTCGCAACCCGGAATTTGAGCGACCGCTGGTTCCACGTCTCGAGCCAGGGCCACATCGATAAAGATTTGAGGTGGTGAGCCGAGCTTGGCTCGTATGGCTTGAGCTTCTAAGGCTAAATCCAAACTGATCACAAAGCCCGCTCTACCACTTGCCCCCACCACTAAATCGGCCTCGACCAGTGCCGCGAGCAGGCCATCCTCGACAACCGCTTCCAGTTCGTGCGTGTCTGCAAATTTCTGAGCTCTTCCAGATCTGGAGTAAACCGATATCTGTCTTGTTTTTGTAAGCCTCAGGGCCAGAGTTGCAACCCGGGCGTAAGACCCAGTTCCAATCAGCAACACCTTGGTATTCGATAAGTTATCCATCCGGACTGCTGCTTTTTTGATCGCTTCGCCGATTATCGACCTCACGGAGAATCCGAGTCCGGTCTGGTTTGCCACTTGCTTAGAGACTCGAAAGGCACTTTGAAAAAGTCTTTGGATCTCGGGGCTGGTGGATTTATGTCGTTCAGCTTCAAAAAGCGCCCGCTTCACCTGACCCGATATTTCACCTTCACCTATCACCATTGATTCAAGACCGGCTGCCACTGAGAAGAGGTGTTGAACGACATCATCCCCCGTTCGAATCTCAAGTCGGTGAGCAATCTCTATCCCCGGTTCGCCGAGAGCCTCAGTGATCGCAGCGTGCGCGATTGCTACAGCCTCGGGCAAATTTTTGGAGTCCAAATACATCTCAAAGCGGTTGCACGTGGCTAAGACAACCGCACCGGCGCTCAATTCAAGCTTGGCTGCGAGATTGATCCGGATTTGGCTAGCGTGGGTCTCTAGAAGTTCAAGGTCCAGAGCCCGTGCCTCTCGGAAATCTGTGCCAAGAAAAACTACCGCCATAAACCTAAAACTAACAAGGGGGCTGCTGACACTATGTCAGCAAAGTTATTAGACCTGAACTAAAGATGGTGCAATGCAACTAAATGCAAATCACCCGCTCAACGATGGAAGAACCCGCCAGTCGAATTTAGTGCGCTCGCTCAGAGGGGAGCGAACTAGCCCCTTGCCAGTTTGGTTCATGCGTCAAGCCGGCCGCTCCTTGCCGGAATATCGCAAGCTCCGCGAGAACGTCAGCATGCTCGACAGCTGCCTAACCCCGGATTTGGTGGTTGAGATAACCATGCAGCCGGTCAGGCGCCACGGCGTTGACGCAGCAATTCTTTTTTCAGACATCGTGATTCCACTTCGCCTTGCAGGGGTGAAAGTGGAAATCACCGCCGGCATTGGTCCCCAAATTGCGAATCCAGTGACGACTCGAAAGGCGTTTGAAGAACTTGGCGACCTAAGCGATGAGGCCTTGGAGCCAATTCGCGTCTCTGTTGGACGGTTGATCGAGGAACTCGGAGAAACTCCTCTAATTGGTTTTGGCGGGGCGCCATTTACATTGGCCTCCTACCTAATTGAGGGAGGGCCTTCGAAAGACCTTCCCCAATCGCGCAGGCTGATGGCAGAGGATCCAGAGCTGTGGAACGACATTCTGTCTTGGTGCGCAAAAATTACCGCTTCGTTCATTCGCGCCCAAGTGCTATCCGGTGCTAGCGCGCTTCAAGTATTTGATTCCTGGGCGGGCAAGCTGAGCCATGCGGATTATGTTGCATTCGCCGCCCCACACACAAAAACCCTGTTTGATCAGCTGAAAGACCTGAGCGACGACTCCGGTGTCGCAGTACCAAGAATTCACTTCGGGGTGGGAACCGCCGGTATTCATAAGCAAATGATGGAAGTTGGAGCAACGGTACTCGGGGTGGATTATCTAACCTCTTTGGCTGATACTGCGGCCGAATTTGATTTCAAAGTACCGCTTCAGGGAAACATCGACCCTGCCTTTCTAGCTGGGGATTTTGAAGAACTAAAGGCGCACACCAAATCGGTGATTGATGCCGGTCAGAAGGCCCCCGGTCACGTGGTGAACCTTGGTCACGGGGTGCCCAAGGACACCGACCCAATCGTCTTAACAAAACTCGTTGAATACATCCATCAAATAACCTCATGAAAACATTTGACCACGTAGTCATTGGCGGCGGCTTTTCAGGGCTTTTGGCGGCACTGCGCGCTTCGGATATAGATCAACGGGTGCTAATTATTGAGGCAAATGATTATCTCGGCGGCCTGGTGAAAAAGGCTCCGATTGGCGAATCACAGATTGACTTGGGTGCGGAGTCCTTCAGCATCATAAAAGACGATCTTCTGGCGCTGGTGATCGAACTCGAATTGGAATCAAAACTAGTAATCCCTAATTCGGTGGGTGCATATTTACTCACCAGCGGCAGCCGGATCGAGATTCCAAAAGGTTATTTGGGTGTCCCAATGAATCTCGATGACCCAGTTCTTAGAGAAATTTTCAGTGAGTCGGAAATTGCCGAGGCCAAAAGATTGGATTCACTTCCCTTTGGCTTCGAGTCTGGAACAGTTTTTGACTTGATTACTAGCCGACTAGGCGAAGCCTTTAATTCAAGACTAGTTGAGCCAGTGCTCGCAGGAGTTCACGGCTCAAGCTCGCAAAACTTAGATGCGGAAGTTATATTCGCAAGCATCTTGCCAAAGGCCCTGGAACTTGGTTCCTTAGTTGAAGCCGTGAATCACAACAGAATGCAATTGGAAAAATCTGGTTCCACAATGGCGCCGGGAAGCGCCGTCATGGGGCTTTTAGGGGGCATGACCACCCTGATTGAAGCTCTGGTCGAGCGGCTGACGAAAGAATCTGTGGTTTTCGAGCTGGGTAGCAATGTGGAGTCGATATTTCGAGTCGAAGATCAATGGCGGGTCACTACTAAAAATGGTTCCGTTCTAGCTAAGAGGATGAGCGTTTGCACGGGCCCGGCTGCTGTTTCAAAGTTATTTAAATCAGCGGTCGGCCTGGCCGCGGAGCGATTCAATGTTGTGGATGTGGCAGTTGTCGGGGTTTTGGTGCAAAGCGCTCAGCTCAATAGCAACCCGCTCGGAACCGGCGCGCTGATTGCAAAAGACCAAGGGTTTTTGGCTAAGGCGACTACTCACACCAGTGCCAAATGGTCCTGGATCAAAGAATCGTTGCCCAAAGATAAGCACTTGATTCGACTGAGCTACGGTCGCGATGGTGAAATTCCGAACGGTGACCTGGAGGCTTTGGCCAAGGCGGAGCTTGGGCTCATCTATGGAATTTCCGATCACAAAGTGCTTGAGTCGGTTTCCATTTTCTGGCCAGGAGCACTGGTGCAATCGAATCAAAAAGTAATTAGTGATTTTCAGCAGGCAACCGAAAATCTAGAAGCCATGGGCATCGAATTTTGCGGGGCATTTTTGAGTGGGAACGGGCTACTCGGATTAGTAAATCAACACAATAAACGGAGGAACTCATGAGTCAAGAAGCTGTTAACGCCATCAACGACGAGATTCGCTATACAAACTGGACTGCGCTGAAACTCAGCGCACCAACTGAAGATTCTGCGCAATCTAGAAATGAAATAGCACTTTTTGAGGCCATGCTGGCCGAAAATGATATTGAGCTACGCGGTAGTTACGATATCCGAGGATTGCGTGGTGACGCTGATTTGCTTTTATGGCTGCACGCCCCCAAGGCGGAGTTGATTCAGTTGGCGCTGCGCGAATTTAGAAGAACCACGGTTGGTTCACGCTTTGAGAGCACTTGGTCGGGCATGGGAATCCATCGGCCGGCCGAATTCAACCGGAGCCATGTGCCGGGATTCATGTTGGGAAAGCCTGCCAAAGACTGGCTGTGTTTCTATCCTTTTGTGCGATCTTTTGATTGGTACTTATTACCGGAGCCCGAACGCCGCGAAATGCTGATTGAGCACGGGGTTGCGGGCGGCAAATTTCCCGGGATCGTGTCCAACACCGTCGCTTCTTTTGGTCTGGGGGACTATGAGTGGCTACTGGCCCTGGAGTCAGATGACCTCCACGAAATCGTAGACATGATGCGAGAACTTCGTTACACAAAGGCACGGCTTCACGTTCGCGAGGAAGTGCCGTTTTACACAGGCAAGCGCTTTCCACTAGAGACCACAGGGAGTCTATTCGCATGAGTTACGACGCAATTTTACTAACTTCATTTGGAGGCCCCGAGGGCCCTGATGAAGTGATGCCTTACCTAGAAAGGGTGACAGCCGGTCGAGGGGTTCCGCATGAGCGACTAGTTGAAGTGTCCCACCACTACCTAGCCTTGGGTGGAGTGAGCCCCATCAACTCCCAAAATCGGGCACTACTCGCGGCACTGAAAGATCGACTGCCCGAGCGCGGGGTCGAGATTCCCATTTATTTAGGTAATCGAAACTCTGAGCCATATTTTGCCGATGTCCTAACCCAAATGCATAACGACGGTCATAGCAAAGTTTTGGCTTGGGTCACGAGCGCCTATTCGTCTTATTCGGGTTGCAGGCAGTATCGCGAGAACCTCGCCCAGGCGCTAACGGTCTCCGAGCTCGAGGGAAAGATGACGATTGATAAAGTGAGGCATTACTTCGATCACCCTGGCTTTTTGGCTCCCATTATCGAAGACCTAAATAAAGCAATGGGTCGACTGGCCGCCAAAGGAATAGCGACCGCAGACACCATTGTTATGTTCGCAACCCATTCGATCCCCGAGTCAATGGGCGAATCTAGTGGCCCGCCGGGTGTTCGAGAAGGCTTCGAGAAGCCGGGAGGGACTTATGCCGCGCAGCACCTAGCAGCAGCTACTTTGGCGATGGCTGGGCTCAGCGAGCAAGAGAATTTACCGAGCTGGGAACTGGTCTACCAATCTCGCAGCGGATCGCCTAGTGTTCCCTGGCTTGAGCCGGATGTGAACGATGCGATCCGAACTGCTAAGGATGCCGGCAAAAAAGCCATTGTTATTGTTCCAATTGGCTTTGTTAGTGACCATGTTGAGGTTATTTGGGACTTGGACAACGAGGCGAAAGAAACCTGCGATGAGCTTGGTTTGGAGTTTGAGCGGGTCGCCACCTCGGGAACTCACAGTGCATTTGTGGAAGGCATTATTGACCTAATTAAGGAAAGAACCGATGGCCTAGAAGCCAAAGCTCTTTCGCCGCTAGGTCCATGGCCAAGCTTCTGCAAGCCGGACTGTTGTCCCAATCTTCGAAAGCCTCTTCCAGTCATCGCGGAAGGTTAGACATAGAACTATCGCAAGGGCTTGTAATTACATTGAGTCGGCCATTTTGAATAAAGTTGCGGCAGTCCGGTTTGATGATCTGTTTCTCAATCAAATCGGTTCGTCTGGTTTACTTATTGCCTGAGATGAAAAGAAGGTGAATGATGCCAGTAATGCCGATGTTTCCCCTTGGGCTAGTGCTGATGCCAAACATGCCGATGGATCTGCGCATCTTCGAGGAGCGTTACCTGAAGCTCTTGGGAGACTTGGTTCTTGAAGACAAGCCTGAGTTTGGGGTGGTTGCGATTGAGCGCGGAAGAGAATCTGGCGGTGGAGAAAAGCGGTTCGGCCTTGGAACTATTGCCTCGGTTACCGAGATTGGCACAACCGAAGAGTTTTATGGCCTTCAGTCGATAGGTGCTCAAAGGTTCAGGGTAAACAACTGGCTGCCGGATGAGCCGTATCCGCTGGCAGACATCGATTTCATAGAAGATCTAGTTTGGGATGAAAGCCTGAATCCGCTTCTAGAGCTGCTGGATGTGAAGGTGCGGAAGCTCTTGGCTTTTGCGAGTGAGTTCACCGATTTGCAATATGGCTCGGACACCATTTTGAGCGATGACCCCATGGCGGCTGCTTGGCAGCTGGCTGGAATTTTGCCGGTGGGAGTTTTGGATCAAATGGACTTATTGGGATCAGAAACCGCAGACGAGCTGCTTAGCCGCACTAACGAAATTGTCGAAACTGCTGATGAAACCCTGCGGGCAATGATTGCCCAGCAAGACGGCAATGATTTTGGCGAGAGTCAAGTCTGATCGGACAAGATCCTAATTTGAATGAAACCCTAGGCGCCATGCCTAAACTCTCTCCGTATCCACAGCTCAAAGGAGTAGCCTAAAAACTAGCGGTGAATCCAGCACCAATGCAGGATCGAAACTTAAAGCGCGACCAATCTAAGGGAGCTAAGAATGAAAAAAGAACTAGTCAGTGCATTATCAACTGTCCTCAGTGACACCGTTGTGCTGAAGTACAAAGTCCAGGGAGCACACTGGAATGTGGTTGGAATTGACTTCCACCAGTTCCACGCCTTTTTCGAAGAGATCTACCTTGAGGTTGACTCAGCCATTGACCCAATAGCCGAGCAGATTCGAACCCTTGGAGCAAGCGCACCCTTTAGGCTCGCTGAGTTCTCGGAGCTCTCCAACATTGACCAGCCGGTTCGAATTGATAGCACCTCGAGGGCGTTGGTTCAAGAAATCCACACCGCCATCGAGATCGCCCTGAAGGACATCGACCACGCGTTTGATCTAGCCAACCAGCTGGGCGAACAGGGGGTCGTTGGATTGTTAGCTCAACGCGAAGATATGCTAAAAAAGTGGCGCTGGCAGCTTGAGTCGGCGCTCGCCGGCTAGCTGGAGAGCTTTTTTGGAAGAAGTCGGAGCCGGGGTCTGATTCCGATCTAGCTCCTTTTGCTGAGGGCTTTCGCAACCGCCGCCTCGGCAACTTTCGATAAGAAGATTGCTAACACCAGTGCCACGACGATGATTGTGCTTATACCCAACTCAATCACTGCTCGGTCGAATTGTTCCCGAGTCTTTCCTGACCCCAGGGTCATGTAGGCGCCTACGGTGAGGATGTGTCTAACCGCAGCGATAACTCCAATAATCAAGAAGTTCTGTAGCTGGAAGACACCATCGGTATATCTAGCTATTACCGTTCTAAGGATCTCCAAAATGATGATGATGAACAGAATGTCATTTATGGCCTGAATCAGGCCGGTTGGGAAAAAAGGCTCAGTGGTGAAGACTCGAATCAGAGAGTAAATGAGAGCTGCAACTGCGATTCCAAAGAGGAAAATTCCAAGAACCACATGGAAGACCTCTTCCATGATTTCGACCATGCGCGAAGGCACAAGGCTCTTTTTCCCTATTTGCATTTCATCTTTCATCTATTAGTGAATTCGCGAGCCTTCAATTTGCTTCCCCATTCGGAATAAATCCACAAGTTTCGTGCATTAGAAAGAGCTGAGTCTTAGATCGCTGGGATCGAGTGCAACTCCGAATCTTAACCGGGTTCGCCCAAAGCGGGGGCAGCGTGAATTCCTCGAGAGGCCCACATTTTCTTCGCTTGCGAAAGGCAAAACTTCATGTGTTTAGATTTATTACGGAGTATTTCTGCCACTTGAGGAAGTGAAAAAATACATTTTTGAGCATGGCTCGGGATGCCACACTCCTCTGGAGCCCAATAATCTATTGAAAAATATGAACAAGCGTAAATTTCTTTTTTAGACACGGACACGCAATGACCCGAAAAATACTCGAGGTTCAAACACCGACCCACTGCA
Organism: Candidatus Aquiluna sp. UB-MaderosW2red; assembly: GCF_900100865.1. Classification (NCBI taxonomy): domain Bacteria; kingdom Bacillati; phylum Actinomycetota; class Actinomycetes; order Micrococcales; family Microbacteriaceae; genus Aquiluna; species Candidatus Aquiluna sp. UB-MaderosW2red. The sequence goes on along the minus strand of NZ_LT627734.1, from coordinate 1,545,087 downwards.
ACTGTGCTTATCATTAGTCCACTCGAACCCCTAGTAAAGGAAACCATGTCAGATTTGCGCATTTTGCACTCTGTAGTTTCTAAAGTGGGTATGCGCATGGTGTCTATGGAGCGAATGCTCTAGACGCTTAGTATCTGCGTTTCGAAATAAACGGTGAACTAAGCCGCGAGGGTAAAAGCTCGCAAACCTTCCCCTAATCGAATCGATTCAGAAATCAAAAGGTCACTCAAATTGGCTATAGCCGAACCAATTAAGCCTGAAACCCCAAGCGTTTTAGCCGCGTCCGTAAAAATAACGGAAGTGAATAAGCACTTCGGATCGGGTCGAAACAGAGTTGATGTCCTCCGAGACATAAACCTTGAAATTCGAGCCGGAGAAGTGCTGGTCCTATTAGGCCCATCGGGTTGCGGAAAATCCACCTTGCTTCGACTAATTGCGGGCCTCGATTCTCCAAGCGAGGGTCTTGTTGCAATAGCTGGGGAACTGGTGGCGGGGGTTGACAAGCGCTGCGGAGTCGTGTTCCAAGAGCCGAGGCTGCTTCCTTGGCTAAACCTTCAGGACAACGTGGCAATTGGTGCAAGATCAAAGCGTAGTCAGCAGGAAATACTAGAACTGCTAGCAACCGTCGGGCTGGTTGGATTCGAAAAGTACCTACCCAGACAGGTTTCTGGTGGCATGGCGCAGCGTGCCGCATTGGCAAGAGGTCTTGCCGGCCACCCGGGAGTGCTTCTTCTAGATGAGCCATTCGCAGCACTTGATGCGTTGACTCGTTTGCGGATGCAGGATCTATTGCTCGAGGTGACCCGGGTTTCGGGTGCAACAGTTGTTCTTGTTACCCACGATATCGATGAGGCCCTTCACTTGGCAGATCGAATTGTGGTCTTGGCCGAGAGGGGCCGAGGTATCGATGAGATTGTCAAAGTCAATCACCCGCGACCCAGAGACCGCTCTCACCCCGGACTTGCACCCCTTAGAACAGAACTATTATCCAAATTCGGCATTTACACCTAAACCTATAAATAAGGAAAGAACCATGTCAAAATCAAAAAAGTCCACCCGTCTTCGCGCTTCACTTGTGGGGGTCGTGATTTCACTTCTCGCACTAACCGGCTGTGTTGCGGGCGAGGGGCAGCAAACAGATTCAGCCGAGGCGTCAAAAGTCCTGAGGCTTGACTACGCCTACTGGAATCCATTATCTCTAGTCATCCGCGACCAAGGCTGGCTGGAAACTGAGTTGGCGGCGCAGGGTTACCAGGTCGAGTGGATTCTTTCGGCCGGGTCTTGGGCAGCTCTTGAAAACCTGAACGCAAAAGTCATTGACATCGGCTCCTCGGCGGGTTCGGCTGCGTTTGCCGCCCACGCTAACGGTGTGGCAATCAATACCATTGGTGTTTTTTCTCAGCCAAACTGGGCCAGCCTGGTAGTGGCAAAAGATAGCGAAATTACCAAAGTATCCGAGCTCGCGGGTAAGAAAATTGCTGCAACTAGTGGAACCGACCCATACTTCTTTTTGCTCCAGGCCCTTGATGAGGTCGGTCTAACCGCCTCAGATGTGGAGATAGTCAACTTGGCACATGCCGACGGTCAGAAGGCTCTCGAGAACGGTGACGTCGATGTTTGGTCGGGCCTTGACCCACTAACAGCAACCAGCGAGAAAAACGCTGGAACAAAAATAATCTACTCGAACCCTAGTTTTAACTCCTGGGGCGTAATAAACGCGCGTACCGAATTTCTCGAGAGCAACCCAGAGTTGGTGGAAATAGTTCTTGTGCAATACCAAAAGGCCAGGGCGTGGATTCTTGCAAATCCAACTAAGGCAGCAGAGATTCTAGCTAGGGAAGCGCAGCTCGATGCGGATGTTGCTACCAAGGTGTTGACCGAAAGAACCAACGTGGATGTCTCGCTTATCCCGGGTGAAACACAGCTTGCTGTTTTTCGCATTATTACTCCAGTATTAGTTGCCGAAGGAAAAATTAAGTCTCAGGAGGCTGCGGATCTTGCATTGCAGACCCTAATCAACGACAGCATTGCCAAGAAGGTTGGCTAACGATAATGTCCGAATTTAGAGTCGAACAGCAAAGTACTAGACAGCAGCGTCGCGCTGCCCTACTTGGGAAATCACGTCGAGTCGCACTCGGGGCCTTGCTGCCGATTCTTATTTTCGGGCTTTGGCAGGGCCTAAGTACCAGCGGTTCTTTTTCAGTTAGTCAGCTCCCCCCTCCAGCCGAGGTTTTTGAGGGAGCCTTGGGGTTAATTGAAAGAGGGACGCTTTTTGGTCACATTGCAATTAGTTTGCAGCGAGTGTTTGGAGGCTTTGCCATCGGCGCGTTTTTAGGCATCGCCTTGGGCTCTGCGGTTGGTCTTTCCAAAATTGTCTCGCAACTTTTGCAGCCAACCATCGGTGCTCTTCGCGCGGTGCCTTCCTTGGCTTGGGTTCCATTACTTTTGATTTGGATGGGTATCTATGAAGAGCCAAAAATAACACTGATAGCCATTGGGGCGTTCTTTCCAGTCTTCACCACGGTGGCCTCGGGCTTGGCTGCAGTGGACCGAAACCTTATCGAGGTGGGCCGGGCTTATGGCCTCACGGGTATCAATTTGGTGACAAAAATTCTTTTGCCAGCCGCAGCACCAATCATTTTTTCTGGTCTGCGGCTCGGCCTGGCACAAGCATGGTTGTTCTTGGTTGCTGCGGAGCTAATAGCAAGCTCTAAGGGGCTGGGGTTTTTGCTACTTGATAGCCAAAACACGGCTCGCACGGACGTATTGTTCATGGCAATCATTCTGCTGGCGCTATTGGGGAAACTGAGTGACGTGGTAATTGCAAGAGTCGAAAAGCGCTCATTGCGCTGGATTTAGCCAAAATTAATTAGGAGAAGTAAATGTCAGAACGCAGCTTTGGATTCAAGACTCGAGCACTTCATGCCGGCAACATCCCCGATCCGGTTTACGGAGCTCGCGCGGTGCCGATCTATCAAACGACATCATTTGTGTTTAAGGACACTGCTGACGCCGCGAACCTATTTGCCCTCGAGAAATATGGCAACATCTACTCGCGCATCGGAAACCCTACGGTCGCCGCCTTCGAGGAGCGAGTCGCAAGCCTAGAGGGGGGCATTGGTGCGGTTGCAACCGCCAGCGGTCAATCGGCTGAATTCATTACTTTTGCAGCACTTTGCGCAGCGGGTGACCACATTGTTTCTTCCTCAAGGCTCTATGGAGGAACTATTACCCAGATTACGGTGACGCTTAGGCGCTTCGGCATCGAAAGCACCTTTGTTGATTCAAGTGACCCAAAAGATTACGAGGCGGCTATCAGGCCCAACACCAAGCTGATTTTCACAGAGATGATTGCAAATCCGTCGACTGCCATTGCAGACATCGAGAGCTTGGCCGAGCTTGCACATCGCAACGGAATTCCTCTAGTTGTTGATTCGACAACGGCCTCGCCCTACCTGGTTCGGCCAATAGAACACGGGGCAGACATCGTCATCCATTCTGCAACGAAATTTCTAGGTGGTCACGGGACGACCCTCGGGGGAGTTGTCATCGACTCTGGAAACTTTGAGTGGGATGGCGGTAAGTTTCCAGCCATGACCGAGCCGGTTGCCGCTTATGGAGATCTTGAGTGGTGGGGTAACTTCGGAGAATATGGTTTTTTGACCAAACTGCGAAGCGAACAGCTCAGAGATATTGGCCCGACACTTTCTCCTTTTGCGGCCTTCCAGCTTCTCCAAGGCATCGAGACGCTTCCGCAGCGAATGAAAGATCACGTGGCGAACGCGAAGGCGGTTGCCGATTGGCTCAATGGCGATAAACGAGTGAGCTGGATTTCCTACTCGGGATTGAAATCCCATCCTGATTACAAGTTAGCCAAGAAATATGCGCCCGAGGGTCCGGGATCGGTGTTTTCATTTGGAGTCGAAGGCGGCCGCAGGGCGAGCGAGAGTTTGATTAATAATGTCCAACTGATAAGCCACCTGGCAAACATTGGCGACGCCAAAAGTTTGATTATTCACCCCGCCTCGACTCTTTATCGTCAGCTAGGACCAGACCAACTGGCGGCAGCGGGAGTGCCTGAGGATTTGGTTCGAATCAGTGTGGGAATTGAGGACATCGAAGACATCCTTTGGGACCTCGATCAGGCTCTAGAGGCTGCTACCGGGAGGAAACGATGAGCTATCAGGAGTCAACCGCTAAGGAACGCTTGGGTATTTTGCAATCATCGAAAACGGTGGCAATAGTTGGAGTTTCCTCTAATCGCTCGCGGGCTAGTTATTTTGTGGCCAGTTATCTCAAGGGCGGCGATTATTACAAGGTCTATTTTGTGAATCCAATGATTGACACCCTATTCGACCAGAGGGTATACAACTCGTTGGCAGAACTGCCCGAGGTGCCGGACATTGTCGACGTGTTCAGAAAATCGAGTGAAACCCCGGGCATTTTGGATGAGGCAATTGCTATCGGTGCCAAAACCATCTGGCTTCAGCTTGGAGTCTCAAATGATGAGGTTGGTGAGCGAGGAAGCAAAGCGGGCCTGAACGTTGTCATGAATCGCTGTCTCAAAATCGAACATGCCCGCTTCCACGGCGGTCTTCATTTAGCCGGCTTCAATACCGGAGTGATTAGCTCAAAGCGGGCAAATAACTGAGGCCGAGGTCCCAAACTTTTTGCATCTCATTGATTCACTTAGGGGCACGCTTGCCTGGGAACCTAGGATTTCAAGGCTTGAGTACTAGAAGATCCTTTTTTGATCTAGCGAAGTAAGTAATTCCAACTGCAATCGCAATCAGGAAAGCCAGTGAAGTCAAATCGGTACCCAGCCCGAGCCCTCCCACATCTGAGGACTGTGATAACAAGTCACCGAGTGCAGCCCCAAGAGGCCTTGTCATGATGTAAGCCAACCAAAAAGCAAGGACCGGCCCAGCGATACCGAACCTCCATAGTGCTGCGATTATCGCAATCGTGGCGGCAAATATTGCAAGGGAGAGTGCGTAACCTAGGCTCATGGATTCAGCCAGCTGATCACCGGCTGAGGTTCCCAGGGCAAAAGTCACCAAAACAGTCACCCAATAAAATATTTCCTGACGAGGGCTCTTAATGCTCTTCATAGCCAGTGTTCTTTCGGATGAATACCAAAGGCCCAGCACCACAATCAGCATGGTTGCAAAAATAACCGTGGTGATCCAGAGTTCGACCCCGAGTAAATCGTGCAGGCCGTCGGTTACCAATGTTCCAACGATGCTCACAAAAACAATCGCCGGCCAATAGAGCCAGCGGCGATAACCGCTACTTAAGAACTGCATCGCCAGGAGCGAAATAAGTACCACCAGGGTGATGGTCAAAACTGCAATGAATGCGCTCGAGTCGGCCAGACCTAGAGAATCGACAAAGGTCGTATTCAAATAGTCGGCGAAGGTCTCTCCAACTGTTGTGGAGAGGATCTTGATTAGCCAGAACACTGCGGTGATGGCTGGTACTTTGGCGATCATTTCACGCCTAGATAGGTTTGTCATGCGATGAAATTAGATTGAGTTCCTGAATTTAAGCTGAAGAAATCTTGAAAATTATTGGTGAACGTTTTCATCTGGAAAGCGCGAGAGGGTTTCCATGTAAAAACGTATTCCTAATTATCGAATTTTGAGTTCCTCGCTGCGCACATGAGCTCACTCGGCCCTGCGCAGCGGACGAAGGATTCACTCACGCTGAGGTTTTGGTTTTGGTTTGCAATGCCCCATTTGATTGCGCGCCTCAGTAGTAGATTCTCTACAGCAACGTTAGCGACCTAGTTCCTGAACAATCGCAAGCCGAAGGTCATCGAAAGAGGTTAACTGCAACATCCGGTTGTTGAGAAAGAACGTCGGGGTGGACGCGACTCCAAGCTCTAAGCCATCATCAAAGTCGGACTCAATTCGAGCCAGCGTTGCGGGATTCGCCACTGTGGCATCGTATTCAGCGAGATTCAAATTCAGGTCTTCGGCGAATTGACGAAACAGTGGAGCACGGGTTTCTTGTGCCTCACCCCACTCAAGCTGCGTCTGAAACATCATGGTGTACATCCCCTCGAGTTGCCCCTGCTGGGCGGCTGCCTCAACCGCCAACGCGGCGTTCTTCGAGTTGAAGTGACCGGGTAGTGGGAAATAGCGCAGGGCGAAGGTGACCTCACCGGCGAACTCCTTACGCAGATCTGCTATCACCGGATAAAAAGCGGCACAGGCCTCACACTCGAAGTCGAGGAACTCCACTAGCGTCACTGCACCTTCCCCAGCGTCATCCAGGATGTGGGTGTCCTCTCGAATGGCGGATGCCAGTCCAGTCTCGGGGTTGCCCTCACCTGCGGTGCTGGACGGTTGGGCTTGAAGGCTTATTACTCCCATGACGACAACCACGATCAGGACTAGTGCGCCGCTGAGACCGATGGCGATTTTGGTGCTTATTTTCATTCTGATTCTCTCTAAATCTCGTGGGACATATCAGGCCGAACACACTCGAACATTTTGAAGGCGCGGCAATACTTTACCTGTGGCAGAGTCAAGGCGCGACGCCTCAACCCAGCCGGTCATCCAGCTCGGTTCCACCCGCCGCATGCGGAAGCACAGTGTGACCGACGTGCTCAAGCGCCAACTCGATCAGAACCCGAACATGAGCGTCGGCTAGGGCGTAATAGGCAAACCGGCCCTCGCGGTCTACGTCCACTACACGGTGTGCGCGCAGCAGACGCAGCGCATGTGAGACGGCTGACTCGCTCTGTTCAACCACGGCGGAGATGTCCTTTACCGCCATCCGACCGGCTAGCAACGCGATCAGGATGCTGACGCGGCCGGAGTCACCGAGCAGGCTGAATACGTCGGCCAAATCCACGATCTCCCGATTAGTAGGCATGCTCGCTCGGACCTGGGCAACTTGTTGAGGGTGAACGCTCGTTAGGCCCCTGCCGTTGGGCTCTGGTGAACTTGTCTCGTTCATGCTTCTCTTCTTTCTTGCTCATTCGAGTTACACCGGGTTGGTCGGTCTTCGAGGTGCGCCCGCTCGCACTGGATTGTGGCGTGCTCAATCTGGTAACTATCTCGGAGCAGGGTTAGCACCGAGTCGAGGACGTTCTGATAGTGATGATCAGCCGCGATTACGACATGCCCACTGGCGGATTCCATACCCGAGGTGATCGTCCACACGTGAAAATCATGGACTTCGACCACGCCGTCCACGGTCAGCACCGAGGTCCGCAGTTCATCCATGTCTATGTTGGACGGGGCGACCTCGAGGAGAATTCGCAAAGCCTGACGGATCATCTTCCACGTGCGCGGCAGGATAAACAAGCCAATACCGACGCCGACGATCGCATCAGCGTAGACCCACCCGGTAGTAAGGAGAACGACCGCCGCCACGATCACGCCCACCGACCCGACTAGGTCAGCGAGGACTTCGAGATATGCGCCTTTCACGTTAAGGCTTTCCTTCGATCCGGCCCTGAGTAGCCGGAAGCTAACGAGATTGATGACGAGTCCGATAGAGGAGACGATCAGTAGCGGCACGCCTGGGATCTCCGTAGGTTCGCTGAACCGCTGTATCGCCTCGAAAAGCACGTAGCCGGCAACGGCGAACAGGAGAATACCGTTCGCCAAGGGCGCCAGCACCTCGAGACGATACAGCCCGTAAGTGCGCTGGGATGTGGCCGGGCGATTCGCCAGAGTGATCGCCGCCAGCGCCATCCCAATCCCGAGCACATCAGTGCCCATGTGAGCAGCGTCGGAGATTAGAGCGAGCGAGTTGATGGTGAAGCCGACAATGAACTCGACCAACATGTAGCTGCCGGTCAATACGAATGCGATGATCAGTGGACCGCGATGCTTCCCGCCGGAACTCAACAGCGAATGAGAATGCCCTGTCTTTTTTGGCATGCTAAACCATAAATGTTTGATTGAACATATGAACGGTCTTGCATACATTGTCTTGCTGACACAAGTTGGTCATTTGGCCAGCGCCACGCGCGGGCTGAAGGGAAGGGTGCATCCGCATTCGATTGCGGTGCGCCCTAGGACGGTGATCCGATTTTTGGCTCAAGCTTGCTGCTCGCTTGCCCGCAACAAGATCCGACCCAGAATATTTTACCTAGCTAGACTTGGGGGCGAAGGGGAGTAGTTCACACTGGCCAAGCCGGTGGAGATGTGTCGACATGCTGGCTGAATAAGCCCGGTGCATCACCCATTATGGGCGAACGAGACCTTCAGCCGGATAAACAACGAGATCATCATTTGGTGTGCTCGATTCTCTGGCTGAAGCGCCAGCTTTCAGTGCTGATTCTTTGGTCGGAGCCGACAAAAGGATTACGATGCCCACGAATTCACACGTGCCCGCGCGCCCAACTCCAACCCAGGTCCGCCGTTGGCGGCAACACCTGGCCAATGAAAGAGCTGAGGCTGCGGTATATCGCGACTTAGCGAGTCGTCGAAGCGGTGAAGAACGAGAGATTCTCCTAGAGCTCGCCGAGGCCGAGGCTCGGCATGAAGCTCACTGGTTGAACCTGCTCGGAAGTCACGTCGGCAAGCCTCGCCGCGGCGATAGCCGCACCCTGTTTCTTGGTGTACTCGCTCGCCGTTTCGGATCGGTGTTCGTCCTTGCCTTGGCCCAGCGAGCCGAGGATAAATCACCCTATGAATTAGATCCTGATGCCACGTCAACAATGGCAGCCGATGAGCGTATTCACGGTGAAGTTGTCCGTGGCCTTGCCGCACGGGGACGCAACCGGCTCTCCGGCAACTTCCGTGCCGCAGTGTTTGGCGCCAATGATGGCCTTGTCAGCAACCTCTCTCTCATCCTGGGAGTCGGCGCAAGTGGTGTTGGCACGAACATCATCCTGCTCACCGGTCTGGCCGGTCTCTTAGCCGGCGCGCTTTCCATGGGAGCGGGTGAGTACGTTTCCGTGCGATCGCAGCGTGAACTCTTGGAATCCTCTAGGGCTGATCCCGAGATGCGTAACGCCCTTCCCCATCTCGATATTGACGCGAACGAGCTCGCTTTGCTTTACCGAGCCCGAGGCATGAGTCCCGAAGAAGCGCAAATTCATGCCGTCGAGGTTCTCACTGGAAACTCAAGACTCGAGTTGGAAGCGGAGGCCTCGGAGCCTGACCAGCACGAAGCTGTCGGAACTGGACATGCCGCGGCCACCTCAAGCTTTTGCTTCTTCGCATCCGGAGCAGCTATTCCCGTGTTGCCCTACCTATTCGGGATGGAAGGGATATCCGCAGTTCTTGTTTCGGCAGCCCTGGTGGGAGTTGCACTTCTCGGAACCGGTGCCATAGTCGGACTACTTTCGGGCGCTTCACCCCTCAAGCGCGGGCTTCGCCAACTCATGATCGGTTTCGGAGCCGCAGCAGCAACCTACCTACTCGGCCTACTTCTCGGGACCGGTGCGGCATAATCCGGCTCGTGTTGTTCGCGGCTTGATTGACGTAATCGTGGTGTGAGATCCTGATCGCCTTGCTGAGACAAAGTGCCCTCGATGTTCGCCGCGATGGACCGGACATTCCGCCTCCTTGAAGGGGTCGACGACTCTGGTTTAGAGGGGTAACGAGAGGGTAGTCACGGTCGCTCTTATATTGCGGGGCTTGGTGGGCAAACATCCGGTCGCCCATTTAGGCCTTCAGAATTCGAACAGCTCAAGGTGCTTTTAGGTGCAATTTCTATTGCAGGTCGCCACATGAAGATGCAAGGGGACAAGCTGTAATTTAGGAATCTGGCAGAAACTCAAGCGGTGAGTAACGCGAGTGGGATTACCGCCACACCATCCTTTTTCCGAGAGGCGCGAGATCCCGTGTTAATGACTACGAGGTCGACGATTTGGTCGGGGAGAGACTTCTTCTGCCAGAGCAATTTCCTAACGTCGCGGTCGGTGATGGCGGACTTTAGCTTCACTTCAATACCAACAGCCTCCGCGTCTCCGCGGTGAATAATGAAGTCAATCTCATGCCTACCGTCATGGTCGCGGAAGTGAGACACTTGTGCGTCATTGGCTTCGCTGAGGCTCAAAAGGCGCGCGGACAGTGCCGGATCGGCTAGAGAGTGCTTCTGTGCGAGGTCAGGTCCAAGTCGAGGATTGTCTTCGCTCGCTGCCTTCCAGTGGAGGCCCTTCCAATCGCGTGAGCACCATCTATTGATATTTCAGCGAAAGAAGGAACTAGGTCATCGATAGAGTCATCAAGTATCCGTCTGTCGTAGCTACAATTTCTGCTGGTTCTCGATAACAGCGGCTTCATTTTTTTTGGGCGCTTATAAAACACTATTGTGAGCTCACATAGCACACCATTTTGAGCACAATTTTGAGCAGAAATCGCTGTTCATTGCGCATAAAATGGGGGATTCGAAAAATCTAAAGCTCAAGCACTTACCGGGAATTTAGGTTGAGCAACAAAGCCACAGCACTCAAGAAAGCATTAGGGCCGGTCCGTTATCTTGAGAGACGCTAGTCTCTTGGAGTGTCAGAACCCAAGCCAAACCGCATTCGCGGCAGGGTTATAGATTCCGGCGATCAGCTTTCCAAAAAATTACTATTTAGCTTTATCGTAATTTTGGCACTCTCAATGAGCTTGGTGCCTTACTCAATTGACCCTTTTCTCCCTGCCTTCCCTGATATCTCGACCTACTTTGGCGTGCCAAATGGAACCGTTCAAGCTTCCCTTACTGGCGTGACAGTCGGTCTTGCGCTCGGCCAGTTGATAATCGGGCCACTCTCGGATGCCTTTGGTCGAAGGCCTCTGATTTTGCTTGCAACCGTTGGCTTTGGTTTGAGTGCAGTAATGGCCTTTTTTGCACCCAACTTCGAAACTTTTCTCGGCCTTAGGTTCGCAATGGGGTTTTTTGCAGCTGGTGCCGATGTGGTCAGCCGCGCAATCGTAAGAGATCTTTATCGTGGTCAACGCATGCAGAGCGTGCTGGCAAAAATCTTTTTGATTCAATCTCTTTCGCCGATCATCGGACCAATCGTTGGTGCACAGGTTACTCAAGCGGGCAACTGGCAGGCCATATTTCTAATCTTCGGACTCGGTGGAATCGTCTTGTCACTTTTTTCATCCCGACTGCTTATTGAGACACTTCCCGTATCAAGGCGAAGAAGTAGCACCCCGTTGGGGCTGGCCAGGGGTTACCTTGCGGTCCTGCGGGACCGGGTCTACATCGGGCTTTTGATTTACGGGGCATTCCAGATTTCAGCTCTTTTTGCATATCTCAACAACGTGCCATTTTTATTTCAAAATGGTTTTGGTTTGAGCCCGAGTGAATTTGGATTCTGGATAGCAGCGAATTCGCTAGCTTCATACATAGGCGTCCAAGTTGGCGCCTATGCCGCCAGGCACATAAAGGGCCAGTGGTTACTGGCTCTTTACTCAAGCATCGGAGTGTGTATCGGTGCTGGGCTATTTTTGACCGCCGGCTCCGGGCTGGTCGTGGCCGAAGCATTTTTCATGCTTCAGCTATTTATATTTGGGGCTGGCATCACAACTATCCCAACTATCGCTCTTTATAACCACGGTTCTGAGGCTGGCACCGCCGCCTCTTTATTGGGTGTTGTGAACTTCGCAACCGCCAGCCTGGTCTCAATTGTTTATGGCTTCATGAACACCCAGGACACCAGGGATATCGGAATCTTGATCGGGCTGTTGTTCGTGGTGTCATTGGCTAGCTTGATGTTGATCACCAGACCCTGGAAGGTCCCGGATCTTCGAACCGGCGGCTAATAAAAGTGCCCAATGTCTTATGGGGACGCTTTTGCGACACTTCTTGTCGGTGTGATCCTCCGATAGCTAAGCAAAGCTGTTTTAGGGGCCTAATTCACCGGATTATTACCCCAGCAGAGAAATAAGACTCGTTAGAAGCGTTCCCGCGCAGATCCAGTTGACAGACTCCGTCCGCGGTGCATAGAGTCAAAGGACATCCAAAATAAGACTCAGAAAATCTTCACTAGGTCGAAACATGGAACCGTTCATAACTCTTCCGAATACCTCTTCTGGGTCAAACCGATTTGGGTCTGAAAGGGAAAAATAATGGCTAGATTCGATGGAAAAGTTGTTTTAGTAAGTGGCGGAGCCCGCGGAATGGGCGAATCCCACGTCCGCGGAGTCATTGCGGAGGGCGGCAAGGTTGTCATCTCTGACGTGCTCGATAAAGAAGGTCAAGCGCTCGCCGAGGAGCTTGGAGAAAACGCTGTATTCACTCACCTTGATGTCACCAAGGAAGAGGATTGGAATAAAGCTGTGAAGCTTGCCGTGGACGAATTTGGCGGCTTGCATGCGCTGATCAATAACGCAGGAATCGTGAACTTTGGCACCATCGATACTTATACCGAAAAAGACTGGTCGCTCATCATTGGGATCAACCTAACCGGCGCATTTTTGGGAATCAAGGCGGCAACGCCTGAGCTAATCAAAAATGAGTCATCAGCCATCGTGAATATTTCATCTACTGCTGGCATGCAGGGCTACGCAGCCCTGCATGGCTATACGGCCTCTAAGTTCGGCCTTCGCGGACTCACCAAGTCGGTCGCGATGGAACTTGGCGCTCAGGGCGTTCGAGTGAACTCCGTTCACCCCGGTGGCATTGCCACCCCGATGACCGAAGGTCTCGGAAACGACACTCCGGGAATCCCGATTAACCGACTTGGCCGGCCCGAAGAAGTAACCAAGATGGTGCTTTTCTTGGCCAGCGACGATGCGAGCTTCTCAACAGGCTCAGAGTTCATCATTGACGGTGGCACCCTCGCAGGCGAAGGTGCTGTGAATTAGTCCCGGGAATCCAATCCCATAGCAAGTTGGAAAACCCGCCAAATCTTCGGATTGGCGGGTTTTCTATTTACGGTGGCCCAAGTTTCAGCATCTGGGAAACCACAATGAGGTCTTTTCCGAACCCGAAACACTGCCGCTGAGCTTGGGTTGTGGGGCAGCCCAATTTGCCAGTAAAAAGAATCTGGCTGAGTTAGGATTCTAGAATCTTGAGTTCGGTGAGGCGCGGTTGAAGAAATTAAAGAGGCTTCTGGCAAAGCTGCCGCACCCGATTCGCTGGGCGCTGTCAATGCTCGTAGGGTTCACGCTACTGCTAATTGGTTTGATAATGCTTGTTACGCCAGGTCCCGGGTTGCTCTTTTTATTCTTTGGGCTTTCGATCTTGGCTCTTGAGCTCGAGTGGGCCAGGGAGATGAATAAGCAGGGCTTGCAAGGGCTTGAAAAGATAGTCGCCAAGCTAAAAGTTTGGTTTAAGATCGGCAAGAAGGACAAGTAGTAAGAGTTCATTAGCTAATAAGCAATTAGAGGGGCATGGGGCATGGGTTTTTGAGAAGCAGTTAGGTCTTTTTGGTCCAACTACGTGAATTTCAAGGGCAGAGCCCGCAGGTCAGAGTACTGGTTCATATCGCTGTTCTTGTTTCTGACCAATCTGGCAGTGGCAATTATTGACTTTGTCCTTTTAGGTAGCGACGTGGACCGGTTCATCGCCAATGGCGGCGGTGGCATTGTGGGGCTGATCTGGATCTTCGCCACAATCATTCCCGCCCTATCAGTTCTAGCTCGCAGGCTTCATGACACCAACCGAAGTGGTTGGTGGATACTGATTGGTTTTATGCCAGTGGTTGGAGCCATCGTGCTCGTCGTATTCACCCTGACTGATTCTTCGGACGGTGACAATAAATATGGCCCTTCGCCAAAGGTGAGAGTTTAGGCAGGCACCGCAACTGGCAGTGCAACCGCAGATTTACGAGCGCCAACAGCGGTATTTAGAATCCAACTACACAACGTTCTTTGGCTGGCAACTGTTACTTTTAGGACTGGTTGCCTTCGAGAGTCTCAGGATAAATACTGCGAGATTCGGCACGAGTATTTCTGCTACTAAACCATTGGGTTGGATAGAGCCTTGGTAAAACCGAGGCGAGCGAAATAGTTCCATAAATCAAGGTGTTGACTGCGACAAATGAGGATAGGACTTGAAACCAAGCTGACTCTAGGGTTTCGGGAGTGAACCAATTCATAATTCTGCACCTTTAGAGTTGGCTCCAGCGGTTCTGGCATGCCTGCCTGCCTGCCGCTCTTGTGTGCCGGCATGTTCGTGGACTACGTGCCCCCAATTGGCATCACGCTTTAAAATGATGTCCAGCATGCTATTGAGAAACACCGCTTGCAAGAAAAACTCATAGATTAATTCTGGAATCATTGTCGCCGCCAATAGGCGCGCCCGCCAACCCGAGTGCCACACCGTTTTAACTCTCTCGTAGAGAAAAATAGCTCCCACCCCCAGCCAAAATGGATACCAGACCCAATAATCCAGGGATAAAAACACAATTCCCTGCAACGCAACAAATGACGAGAGTGCGATGACGCCGTAGCCGATACCCAATTGCTGTCCCCAGTATCGAAAAGTTGCGGGAGTCATCCCATAGCTACCGATGTTTTCTATAGCACCGCGCTGCCACCTCATCCTTTGCTTCCAGAGGTATCTCCAGGAGGGCATCAGTTCGGTATGAACTACGCAATTTTTGGGTGATTCCATTAGGGCCCCAAGAGTTTTTAACGCCAGAGTCAGTTCGTTGTCTTCAGTTAGGGAAACCGTGTCAAAGACGTCGCCCTGGAACCCACCAATCAAGACGCCGCGGTTTTCAGCAACAGTTTTGAGTGCAATCGATCGAAACATCGTAGAAGTTCCGGTTAGGACAAAGACTTGTCCCCGCCGTCGGTTTATTTTACGTTCATAGCGATCGTATTCATTGCGCTGTAGGACCCCGAGAAGGCCTCCGCCTGCATATCCCTTAAAGATTCCGCCAACAGCCATCAGGCCCCGATCTGCAGTGAATCGCAAGACCGCAGCCTCAATGAACCCAGCATCTAGAGTGGTGTCGGCATCGACAATCATCACAATGTCATTATTGCCAAGACCGGGCAATAAAGTCTTGAGTACTTGATTTAGTGCGCCACCTTTTTGACTCTGATTATTTTGTGTTTCAAAAATTTCAACGCCCAAACCCTCGGCTACCTCAATTGTCTTATCCGTGCAGTTGTCGGCAACAACAATGATGCGTTCCGGCGCTCGTCCTTGTCGCTGAAGAGCGGGTATTGTCTGTCCTAACATCCCCGCTTCATTATGAGCTGGAATCAAAACGGTGACCGTTATTTCACCGTCAAAAACTCCTCGAGTCCTAGCCATTTGAACCCGTGGAGAAAGCGGGAGCGTCGAAGGCAGCAAAGAGCGGCGAGAGTTATTTGAGGAGCGTTTTTCGATAAGCGCGAAACTTCCCGCGGCGAATAGTGCAACTGCCACGGCGATCCAAATAACGAAAATCACTGGAATCTGATTGCTATAGGTGATGCCATTCCAAGTATTCGTGAGTGATAAGTCAGTGAAGTTTGGTGCAATTTGAAGATCAAGAAAAATCGCCAAACCAAACAGGGTCACAGTGAAAAAAAGAATCCCCACGGTGCCCCGTATCAAGCCTTCATTGTTGCGCATAAATCCCCCCCCTTTTTTAGAGGTTAGTAACTAAAAAAAAGCCGGCTTGCTGCAAGGTTTCATAACAAAACCAATTACTAAAAATAGCCGCTGGACACGGTCAAGCACCCGGATTATCCTTCTGGGCTAGGTCTTCAGTCTCAGCAGTTCCAAGAAAGGAAGCCAGACCTGAAGTCTCGGCTGCACTAATCACGACGGGCAGCGCTTTTCGAAGCAGGCTTTGCACCTGAATTTCCCTGGCGACAATTTTGGATAGTAAATCAAGAATTTGACGCTGCGCTTGAGTCATTGGTTCGTGCGGCCTGAGATCCATAACGCACAACGCCCCAATGTTATGGCCGGAAATAGTTACGGTGGCACCAGTGTAAAAACGGATGCCAGGGTCGCCTTTCACAAATACGTTTTCCCTCACAACCTCGTGCAAGGTGGTGTCTGGGATTTCGAAAACCTCGTCTTGCCCGATGGTCAAGTTGCAAATGGCATCTTGTCTTGGACTTTCGGTTAGGTTCAAACCTTGCATGCTTTTGAACCACTGTCGGTCGCCGTCAATCAGTGAGATGTCAGAGATCGGTACGTCAAATATCAATCGACAGAGTTCTACAATGCGTTCCAAGTTTTCATCAGGTGCGGTGTCTAAAATGGCGAGCGAATGTAAGAATTCAACTCTCTCCGCATCTGATTTTCTATTGGACTCATTCATTGCTTAACCTTCCTGATTAGCACTTGACCTAGTTCGGAAAATGGAACGGGTTTGTAAAATTGGAAACTTTGGAACACGCGATAGCCCGCATTTGCCATCAATTCAAAAGACTCGCTCGACTCGTAAACTTCGACCACATGGGATTTATTGAGTGCAGTTAGCATTTCAAAAAGCAGCGATAGCACTTTCACTTTTGCAGTTCGCTGACCCAGGTCCATCGTCAGCATGCGGTCAATTTTCACCACGTCAAAATCGTAGTCAGTGAGCATGGTCATGCCATTTAATCCGGACCCGAAATCGTCTAAAGCGGTTACGTGACCATTCTGGCGCAGGCCCAAAAACAACTTATTTATCTCACCAGAGGGTGGCAATGCATTGGTTTCTGTAAATTCAAAAGTGGTACCAGGAACCCCTTTTTCACTAATCCTCAAAAATTGCGCTTGACCCATTGGTGAGAAGATTGCACTGTTGTCGACATTGATCGAGGATTGCAAGTTGAACTCTTCCTTCAAAAACTCTGATTGCTCTATCAGCCACTCGAGTAATAGGAAGTGCTCAAAGGAATCCAATTGTGCAATAAACTCAAATGCACTTTGGCCTGATTCGAGCCGAGTAAGGATTTCCCCCTCACGAGCGTCTTCGTCATCAAGATTTTTATACAGCTGAAAATAGGGCTCTAGCCGAACCCCCCGAAGTTTGAAATTTTCCTGACCCACAGATTCACTATAATCAAAAATTTCTCCCGATAGTCAGATTTCGTCGTTGCATCTTTGCAACGATCCAGGATGCGATTCGGATGCCAACACTCCCTAATAATCAGAGTCGTTGTTTTCTGTGGTCATTCGCATTCCCCACATCGAATCCCTAATCGAGTTTCTGGCCATCCGCAAGGTTTGAAGTGGTCTTGTGGCCCCAGCCGGTGGAATATATTTTTTAGATTCGCTCATTTGGCATTTGATTGTTATGTAGTGGCCATGGAATAATTGCCTCCTACGGCACTCTACCAGCTGGGGTATTTCAAGGGGGAATAGTGGCTTTACCAAGCAGGGGCGATTTGAGCGGTCTTGTTCCTAATCAATTGGATGTTTTGGCCCAAGCATTAAATGCCTCAAGCGACGGTTTCGCAATTTGGAAGCGGGTTGAGCAGTCCAGTGAGTCCGAATCCGAATACAAACTTGTCTATATGAACCCTGTGGCCGCGGCTCCCACGGGCAAAACACCGGATGAATTAGTCGGAGTTAGTCTTGGCGAGACTTTAGCCAGGGACGAGTCGCATGTATTAGCTAAGTTATTCGACAATGCACTTCAGTCCACTGAGCCCCAAATCTTAGTGGTTGAGATAAATGGAGAAAACGGCTGGGTGGGGGCATTTGAGAATAAAGTCTCGGCTCTTTCTCAGGACACAGTTGTCGCTGCGTTTCGTGATGTGAGCCAGTTCGTATCTGAGGTGGAGCGCCTTGAGGGCCTAATTCGGCACGATCAACTCACTGGCCTGTTGAGTCGTTCTGCAATGGAGGCAAGAGTTACGAGACATCTAGAGGAATCTCAGCTTCAGGGAGTTCCTTTTATTTTCGGATTTCTAGACGTCGATGACTTCAAGTCAATCAACGATAATTTTGGGCACGCAATGGGCGATCAAGTACTTATCGGTATTGGAAGAATTCTTGAAGAAGTCATGGACACAAGTGGAGAGGTGGCTCGAATAAGTGGCGATGAGTTTGCAATCGCAAGTTCGAAGATCCAAAATAAATCCAGCGTTGAGAATCTAATGGAAGCCTTGTTGCTTCGTTTGCGCCAGCCCTTGGGTGTTCCTGGATTTGATGGTCAGGTCACTGTTTCAGCTGGGGTTGCTTTGGTTCTGAATCCGAAAACTGATGCGTCACATGTTTTTGGTGCCGCAGATCGAGCCATGTATAAAGTGAAATTTGACGGCAAAGCTGGCTATAAAATCACCACAATATGAAACTTGCCTGACTTTCTGTAGCTCTAGGTGAAGATAAGGGAACCCGAAGTTCGTGCTTGTCTCACTAGGGAGACGGGCCTAAGACGAACCAATGATTAGGGAAATTCTGGTACTAATCGAGGCGGCTCAATAAGTTCGAGAATCACAGCCAGCTTCAGTAACCTCTTTGCCACCTCTTCGAAATGTGCCGACCAATCAAGCTCAAAACCGTGCTCGATCAGAAAAATCACAGGAACTTTTCAAGCGAACAGTTGGATCTAGGAGGTCGAAGCTACGCCTTGCGGCGAGCCGCAAGGTTCCAGCCCCCAAAGGCTAAAGCTGAAATGCTCCCAAGTGCGATGAAGCTTGTGATTGTGGTTTCGCTTGGGCTCGAGAATGACTCTGCCCTCAGGGCTTGAACTACGGTAATAATCACAAAACCCAAATAGGCAAAATTTCCTATAACCAGTAGGGGAGTCCGTGCCGCAATCGGCAAAATCAGGGCAATGGCCACAAGGGCTATTGCAACTTGAATTGAGTGCAATCCAAAGAAGTGCCCAACCC
Organism: Candidatus Aquiluna sp. UB-MaderosW2red; assembly: GCF_900100865.1. NCBI lineage: Bacteria > Bacillati > Actinomycetota > Actinomycetes > Micrococcales > Microbacteriaceae > Aquiluna > Candidatus Aquiluna sp. UB-MaderosW2red. The sequence goes on along the minus strand of NZ_LT627734.1, from coordinate 1,526,401 downwards.
TAAGGTCGCCAGCAACGGTGCTCCAGCCAAGAAAGGGTAAACCCGGCCCCCCATCCTTAGCCCCCACGCCATGAGCCCCGGCAATGCCCTGAAAATTTGCCAGCTGATTGGCCGTTGGGCTGGTCATCAAAAATGCCAGTGCCATGCCGATTGCGGTGTTTAGGCTGCCGAGTCCTAGACCCAATCGAACCAGGTAATTTTGTTTTCTACCCCCGAGAATCAGCAAACTGAGGACCACTGTCGCAATAAGGACTGCTGAAATGAAAATAGCCATCAGCGACCAGATGACAATTTCCAGGGGAGACGAGACGTTGAAGTGACTCGTTTTGGCGAACGCCGCCACTGCGGTGATGAGGATAAGTTCGAACGAAAAAGCGATAAATATTACCCAGCCAGCCCACTTGACAAGTCTCTGCCCGCGGGTGATAAAAGAGCTAAGCCAGGAATAGGTCATTGAAAATATCACAGTTGAGATAAAGAACTTAAGAGGTTTTTCCCAAGTGGAGACCCCTTGAACAGTCCTTGGATCAATCAGCCACAGTGGAATCAGCGCGATGAATAAAACTAGTGAAGCAATCCCCATCCAGTAAAGCGGCCTGCTAAATCGAAATCTAGCTGGCTTGACCAGGTCCCTAAGCAGCAATTTTGTTCCCTTGATCGGCTAAGAGCTGCGAGGTTATCTTCTTGAGGGTGCTATCTAGTTCGCCAAGGTTTACTTCAGGCAGGCCTTGGAAAAGTGTCCGGAACTCTTTTTCTAGAAAATCTGCCGAACTAACCGCAAGTGAACGCCCGACATCCGTGAGTGCTAGTGACAAATTTTTGTGGTTCCCCTTTGGCCTAGAAATATCTATCAGATTCCGCTGTTCAAACCAGGTCAATCTTTGACTCACTGCAGCCCTTGAAACACCGAGGCTTTCGGCCAGGTGAGCAGCTGTCGATCTCCCAAGGCCTTCTAAGGTGACTATGAACAGGAACTGACTGTAGGTCAGTGAGAAGTTTGCCCGAAGGAGTCGATCAGCAGCTCCATTTAGAACGGAAACTAGTTCATTGAGGGTAAAGGTTATTCGGTTGGTAGCCATGGATAAAGTTAACTAATTAACTAAATAATAGTCAAGTTCTTGCCTGTTATTTAGAACACAGCGGCTGCGCCACCTTGATGTTTGAGTAGTGAAAAACCCGCCAAATCATAAGATTGGCGGGTTTTCTGCTGGCGGAGAATGGGGGATTCGAACCCCCGAGGGCTTGCACCCAACACGCTTTCCAAGCGTGCGCCATAGGCCACTAGGCGAATTCTCCAGGAGCCAACACTCTACTTGAATATGTGGCTCTTTGCTAAATCAGGCCAAAGCTCAAACCTCGCAGCCAATTGGAACTCCGAAACTAGACATAAGCCCCGTCATTCTCTAAAGGTGAAAGTTCGTAGCCCAGCTAATGATCGGCCTTAGGCAAGTGTTTTTTTGAGGGGTTTTTATGACTGTGTTTTCTAATTTTTAGAAGCCAAGGATTTTGAGTTTTTTTCGAGTCAGATTATTCATTTGGCGTGTTGACCGATTAGCAGAAAGACAATCTATAGAGTGTTCTGGAATACAAGGCGCCTTGGGTGAGTTGCCAAAGGGATTCAGCGAGGAAGTCTTTATGTCAGTAATTGGAATTGTTGCCGAAGCACCGGGCGAGGCTAGAGTTGCCGCTACCCCGGAGACCGTAAAAAAGATCATAACTTTGGGCTATGAGGTCCAGGTTGAAAAGGGAGCCGGGATTAGGGCTTCTTTTCCTGATGCGGCTTATGTTGCCGCGGGAGCCAAGATTGTCACTAAGGCCAAAGTCTGGAACTGCGATGTCCTTCTAAAGGTCGACGCTCCGAGTTTGGCCGAGGTTAAATACATGCGAGCAGGAGTTACCCTGGTGGGGATGCTGAGCCCTGCATTCAAGCCGGCGTTATTGAAGGCACTTGCAAAGCAGGGCGTTACTGCACTTGCCATGGACGCCGTCCCAAGAATTTCCAGAGCCCAGTCGATGGATGTGCTCAGTTCAATGGCGAATATCGCCGGTTATCGAGCTGTCGTGGAGGCGGCGCACGAATTTGGTCGCTTTTTCACGGGCCAAATCACGGCCGCAGGAAAAGTTCCCCCAGCCAAGGTCTTGATTGCGGGAGCGGGGGTCGCCGGACTTGCGGCAATCGGTTCGGCTTCTAGTCTCGGGGCTATCGTGAGGGCAACTGATCCAAGACCGGAGGTCGCGGAGCAGGTTAAGTCCATCGGGGGTTCTTACCTGCCGGTTGAGATTGACGAGCAGATGCAAACCGGTGATGGCTATGCCAAGGCAACATCTGAGGCCTATAACAAACGCGCTGCTGAGATTTACACCGAGCAGGCAATGGATGTGGACATTATTATTACCACCGCGTTGATTCCGGGTAGACCGGCACCGAAACTAATCACCGCAAAAGATGTTGCGCTGATGAAGTCTGGAAGCGTAATTGTGGACATGGCCGCGGCTCAGGGTGGCAACGTGGAGGGTTCAGTAGCTGGAAAAAAGATCGTCACCAAAAACGGCGTGACCATTCTTGGCTACACCGATTTGCCGAGCCGCTTGCCAGCCCAGTCTTCGCAGCTTTATGGAACCAACTTATTCAACCTGCTAAAACTTCTTACCCCAGGCTCCGCAGGGAAGCTCGAGTTGGACCTTGATGACGTGGTTCAGCGTGCGGTAACGGTAGTCAATGCCGGCAAAGTTACTTGGCCACCGCCCCCAATTCAAGTCTCAGCCGCGGCCACGGCCGTGGCCGAGAAGCCAGTGGTGGCTGAGAAGAAAAAGATGTCGGCTTCAACCAAGAGTGTTCTGATCGGTCTGGGTATTGTTTTGTTGGCCGCAGTTATTTCATTTGCGCCCCCGATACTGCAGCAGCACTTTTTGGTTCTCACGCTTTCGACGGTTGTAGGCTTTTACGTTATTGGCAAGGTGCATCACGCACTGCACACTCCACTGATGAGCGTTACCAATGCAATCTCTGGCATTGTGGTTTTGGCTGCCATCCTGCAAATCAAAGACCCTAGCCTGCTGATTCAAATTCTTGCGGCAATCGGTGTGCTGCTCGCGAGCATCAACGTCTTTGGAGGCTTCGCAGTAACCCGTCGAATGCTCAACATGTTCTCGAAGGGGGAAACCCGATGAACGCTCTGGCACTGGCAAATTCTGCCTATATTGCAGCCGCAATCTTGTTCATCATGAGCCTTGCGGGCCTAAGCAAGCACGAGACCGCTAGGACCGGCGTTGCCTATGGAATTTCCGGGATGGCGGTTGCTATGGTCGCTACGGTCTGGCTCACATTTTCTGGGGAGTGGAACGAGTCGACCTCACTGGGACTAGTCCTTCTGATTATTGCACTTGCGGTAGGGGCGATCATTGGGCTCTGGCGCGCAAGAGTTGTCGCAATGACGGGGATGCCGGAACTAATCGCGCTTTTCCACAGCTTCGTAGGCCTGACGGCAGTGTTAGTCGGCTGGAACGGAGCTCTTCACAGTCAAGATTTAGCTTCTGACATGGTCGGGGTGCACCGGGGTGAGATTTTTATCGGTGTCTTTATCGGTGCGGTCACCTTCACTGGCTCGATCGTCGCCTACCTAAAACTCTCAGCGAAGATTTCGTCTAGACCGTTGATGCTCCCCGGGAAGAATCTACTTAACCTCTCGGCGCTTATTGCATTTGTCGCGCTAACGGTTTGGTATGTGGTGACTCCGGAGTTGGGTCTTTTGATAGCCGTAACTCTGTTAGCACTGGCTCTTGGTTGGCATCTAGTTGCATCGATTGGCGGCGGGGACATGCCGGTGGTTGTATCTATGCTAAACAGCTATTCAGGTTGGGCAGCTGCGGCAACGGGCTTTTTATTGAGCAACAACTTGCTGATCGTGACTGGCGCACTTGTTGGCTCTTCTGGTGCTTACCTTTCATACATTATGTGTCGAGCCATGAACCGCTCGTTTATATCGGTTATCGCAGGTGGTTTTGGTATTGAGGCACCAGGCTCGGCCGAAGAAGAGACCGGTGTTCACACCGAGATCGATGCCGGCTCTGCAGCCGAGCTCCTCAGAAATGCCAGCAGCGTGGTTATCACTCCGGGTTACGGCATGGCGGTAGCTCAAGCCCAGTATCCGGTAGCAGAGCTAGCAAAGCGGCTGCGGGACAAGGGCGTGAATGTCAGCTTTGGGATTCATCCGGTGGCTGGCCGTCTGCCAGGACACATGAACGTCCTTTTGGCAGAGGCAAAAGTGCCCTACGACATCGTCTTTGAGATGGATGAAATCAATGATGAGCTATCTAAGACTTCGGTGGTTCTGGTGATTGGTGCTAACGACACCGTGAACCCGGCAGCCACAGAAAACCCGGGTAGTCCTATCGCGGGCATGCCGGTTCTAAAGGTTTGGGAAGCTGAGAACGTGATCGTGTTTAAGCGCTCAATGGCCTCTGGCTACGCCGGTGTAGCAAACCCGTTGTTTTATAAGGAAAACACCAGGATGCTCTTCGGCGATGCCAAGGACCGGGTTGAAGACATTCTAAAATCTTTATAAAACTGCGCGGCCAGAAGACTCGGCCCACGGATACTGATAGCCAGAGCAGGATTTCTTGAGTGACTCGGGAGATATGTATTGCCCTAAATCGAAACCGTTATATTTTTTTCAATTTGGATTCAGCGACAGGGTTGCGCTAGCTCTAATCTAGGTAAATGGACGAACTGAAACCGACTCCCTGGACTATCAAAAAAGGAATTGCTGGCTTTCATTGGCCTTCCAAGAAGGCCAAGGCCCAGCTTTTATTGCAACATGGCCTTGGCGAATACTCCGAGCGCTACGTAGCCAAATACAACGAGCTGATTCCAAAGCTTTTAGAAAACGATTTTGATGTTTATGCCATTGACCTTCCGGGTCACGGCAGAAGTGATGGTGAGCGTGGCCTCGTGGATCTGCACGAGGGCTTGAAATATCACCTGATGGCTCGCAGTTTGCTGCCAAATTCAGGGTTGCCGACTTTTCTTTATGGGCATTCGCTGGGCGGCCTAGTTACGGCCGCAAGCGTGATGGCAAACCCCTCTGGCATCACTGCGGCTGTAATTGGAAGCTCAGCCCTTCACTTGCCCTCAAAGCTTTGGGAGCGAGCCTTAGGTGGCATCATGGGCAGAATTGCCCCCAATGCCGATGTGGCAGTGCCAAGGCCGGGGCTTGAGGCGCTTAGCCGAGACCTGCAAATCATTACCGATGCCGAGAACGACCCGATGTTTTACCCGGGCAAGGCTAAAAACCTGGTTGCTAAAACGGTGATTGAACTCTCAGATGAGATTTGGCAAAAGGTGGGGGAGTGGAAAGTTCCGACCTTGATTATGCACGGGGACCAAGACACTTCAACCGATGTGAATTCCTCCAGGGCGCTCTTTGAGCAAATCTCATCGGTTGATAAGGAGCTCAAGATTTACCCTGGCGGTTTTCACGAGCTACTAAATGACCTAGATAAAGACCAAGCCACAAAAGACCTGATTGATTGGCTAAATGCCAGGGTGTAATTGGTTAGCATAAAAGGTATCTAAAACAGTTAGTTGGTTTCAAAGATGAGCCTTATCGGTCACTACGTAAATGGTCAGATTCTAAATTCACAATCCGGCCGTCACGGTCCGGTGTTCAACCCGGCTCTCGGGGTGGAGATTAGCCAGGTTGGCTTTGCCAACCAGGCGGAAATCGAGCTGGCGGTGGCGAACGCCAAAAAGGCTTCGGTGGACTGGAAAAACCAATCATTGGCTAAGCGCCAAGCAATCATTTTTAAGTTCCGAGAGTTGCTCGAGGCCAAAAAGGGCGAGCTGGCTGAGCTAATCACAATGGAGCACGGCAAGGTTTTGTCTGATGCCCTGGGTGAGATTACTCGTGGCCAAGAGGTGGTGGAGTTTGCCTGCGGCATGCCGCATCTTTTGAAGGGGGAGTTCTCCGAGAATGCGTCAACCTCCGTCGATGTTTATTCAATCAAGCAGCCACTTGGTGTGGTGGGGATCATCAGCCCCTTCAACTTTCCGGCAATGGTGCCGATGTGGTTTTTCCCAGTGGCTATTGCCGCTGGCAATGCCGTGATTCTGAAGCCAAGTGAGAAAGACCCATCGGCCGCGATTTGGATGGCCCGGCTTTGGACTGAGGCCGGGTTGCCAAACGGGGTATTCAATGTTTTGCAGGGTGATAAGGAGGCCGTGGACGGGCTGCTAAACCACCCGGATGTCTCAGCCATCAGCTTTGTTGGCTCCACGCCAATCGCCAGGTATATCTATGAAACCGCAGCCAAAAACGGCAAGCGCGTGCAGGCCCTTGGTGGAGCCAAAAACCACATGTTGGTCCTGCCAGACGCAGATCTTGAGCTGGTGGCAGACTCTGCGATTAATGCAGGCTTTGGCTCTGCGGGGGAGCGCTGCATGGCAATTTCGGTCATTGTGGCCGTTGAGCCAATTGCCGATCAGATGATTCAAAAGATTACTGAGCGCATCGCCAAAATTAGAGTTGGCGATGGTCGTCGCTCCTGTGACATGGGTCCATTAGTAACTAGGCAGCACCGCGATAAAGTCGCCAGCTACATCGACATCGCCATTCAAGATGGCGCTGACGTATTGGTGGATGGCCGCGGGGTAAACCCCGATGGCGATGCAAATGGTTTTTGGCTGGGCCCAACTCTGATTGACAAGGTTCCTTTGACTTCAAAGGTTTACACCGAAGAGATCTTTGGGCCAGTGCTCTCGATTGTCCGAGTGAAGAGCTTTGACGAGGGGCTGAATTTGATCAACTCTTCCGAGTTCGGCAATGGCACCGCCATCTTCACCTCGGATGGCGGCGCTGCTAGGCGCTTTCAGAATGAGGTAGAGGTCGGGATGATCGGCATCAACGTGCCAATTCCGGTGCCAGTGGCCTATCAGAGCTTTGGCGGGTGGAAGCACTCTTTGTTTGGAGACTCCCGGGCTCACGGTGAAGAGGGCTTTAGGTTCTTCACTCAGACCAAGGTGGTCACCTCGCGTTGGCCAGATCCTTCTCACGGCGGCATTAACTTAGGTTTCCCGCAGAACTAGTAAAGATTCTGAATCAATGATAAATTGAATTTATCAATTTATCATTGGAGGCTTAGGTGCTTGTTGCAACGCCAAGTTTGACTAGGGCTCAGCTTTTGATGCTCGAGGATATTTGGTTATTGCAGGCAGAGTTGGCGCCGAGCTTAAATGAGCCCAAGATTTGGACCGGAACCCTCAGAAGGCAGGCGCTGGCTCGAGTGGTTCGTTTCTCTGCCGGTATTGAGGGCTACGAGGCCACCAGTTCGGTTGTGAACTCGGTGCTTTTGAATCAGGGGCCAGCAGATCTGAGTGATGAAACCTTGGTGGCACTTTCGGGCTATCGCGATGCGATGAGCTTTTTGTTGCGCGTGGCTGCAGCGCCAGATTTTAAGATAGAGCAGAACTATCTGAACGCAATTCACTTCATGATTCTTGGTGGTCAGGCTTCCAGTGACTCTGCAAGCCTTCGGGAAAAAGACATATCTGTAGTTGATCAAAGAAGCGGTCTGAGAGTTCATCAAGGGGCCGAGCCTGCAGAGTTGCCAAAGCTAATGGGTGAATTCATAAAGCGGTATTCGCCAAGGCCGGATCGCATTGCGATCATCGACGCCGCCATGGCGCACCTGAACCTTTTGCTCATTCATCCCTACTCGGATGGCAATGGCCGCTTGGCAAGGGTTTTGCAGAGCTCACTTTTAGCGCAGGAGGAAAAGCCAAGCCCGCTATTTTTATCGGTCGAGGAGTATTTGGGTATGAACACAGATGCCTATTACCGAGTGTTGGCGGGCGTCGGTCAAGGTCAATGGAATCCGAAGGTCGATGCTTCACCCTGGCTAAATTTCATGCTTTCGGCACACCTAGAACAGCTTCACTTTGTCAAACAGCATTCTGCAGACTTGACCAAAAAATGGGTATTAATTTCGAAACTGGTTGAGAGTTTGGGTATAAATGAACGCTGCGTCCCAGCCCTGGTTCACGCGCAATCGCAGAATCGACTAACCAATTCGATTTACCGCCAGCTTTTATTGGAGGCTGGGGATCGGGTTGGTTTATTGACCGCCTCAAGAGACCTGGCGCTACTTTGTGAAAATCAACTTCTCGAGCCGATTGGTGAGAATAACGCCAGGAGTTACCGCCCCGGGCAAGCGGTAACCGGCTTGTTTTCCTAACCAAATTCCAAACACCCAAATGGGCAAGATAGAATTTTGAATGACTCCTCGTGTGGCGTCATCTTGGCTAATCCCCCAGGACCGAAAGGTAGCAAGGGTAACTGAGCTCTGACGGGTGCACGGGGAGTCGCTTTTTCTCCACAGCAGCGCTAGCCAAAGCACTCAATGTTCCTTGGGCAAGTTAGGCTTGCATCGTGACCACAGCCCTATATCGTCGATACCGCCCGGAGTCTTTTGCCGAGTTGATTGGCCAAACCCAGGTCACTGAACCTCTAATGACTGCGCTCCGCGCAGACCGCGTGAATCACGCTTATTTATTCTCTGGCCCAAGAGGTTGCGGTAAGACGACCTCTGCCAGAATCCTGGCCCGGTGTTTGAACTGCGCTGAGGGCCCAACCGACACCCCTTGCGGCAAGTGCCCAAGTTGTATCGAGCTAGCAAATGGCGGTTCGGGTTCTTTGGATGTAGTTGAGATTGATGCCGCGAGTCACAACGGCGTTGATGATGCAAGAGACCTTCGCGAGCGAGCAATCTTCGCCCCGGCTCGCGATAGATATAAGATTTTCATCCTCGATGAGGCTCACATGGTCACCCCCCAAGGATTCAATGCGCTGCTAAAGATTGTTGAAGAACCACCGGCCCACGTGAAGTTCATTTTTGCGACCACCGAACCCGAAAAAGTTATTGGCACAATCCGCTCTCGCACCCACCACTACCCGTTTCGCTTAGTTCCACCGGGGGAACTATTGGAGTACCTGACTCAGGTCTTAGAATCCGAGGACTACACCGCTCAGGGCGGGGTTATGCCACTGGTGGTTAGGGCCTCCGGTGGCTCGGTGCGCGATGCTTTATCGCTTTTAGATCAGCTGATCGCCGGCACCGAATCCAAAGAGATTGAGTATGAGCGTGCGGTGAACCTATTGGGCTTCACCCATGACCAGCTCATGTCCGAGGTGATTGACGCCTTTGCTGAGATTGATGCGGCCAAGGCTTTTAGCGCGGTGGACAAAGTAATTCAGTCCGGTCAAGATGCCAGAAGGTTTCTAGAGGACCTCCTCGAGCGCATCAGAGACCTGATGTTGGTTAATTCACTGGGTGACTCCGCCAAGGCAATCTTGCGCGGCTTAGGTCCCGAACAGTTCGAAGTCCTAACTATTCAAGCCAACCGCTTTGGTTTGAATCAATTGACCCAAGCCGCCGAGGCAACCGCCAAAGCGCTGAGTGACACAAGCGCCGCCTCAAACCCAAGGCTTCAATTGGAGCTGCTCTGCGCCAGAGTGCTCGCCCCAGCGATTGATGCCACCCCCCGCACCCCACTGATCAAAGCCACGACCGTGTCAATACCCGAAGCAATCGTTCAGGAGCCAGTCGTGCTCAAGGCGCAAGCAAAGCCTTTCGAGCAGGCCCCAGCAAAAACCGCCGAGCCTCAGCAGACCCGACCAGCAGCGGCAGTGGCGAACCTTTCTTCTTCTGCATTTAGGGATGGTTGGCCAGAGATTATGGAGCAGGTCGCAAAAAAGTCCAGGTCAGCTTGGGCGGTTGCCTTCACCACCAAGGTTCTTGACTTTAGTGATGATGTGCTAACCCTTTTGTTCCAGAGCCAAAAAGACGTAGACGCCTTCAAGAATCAGCAGGGGGCCGCTGAGGTGCTTCGCACCGCTATCGCCGAGCGCTTTGGCGTGAAGGTTAAATATAAGGCCAAGGTTGCGGAGGCTCCAGAACAAAAACCACTGGCCCCGATTATCGAACCAACTGCGCCAGAGGAATTCACCGAACCAGAGGATCACGAAGAGCCTCTCACTGAAGTTTTGAACACCTTCCCAGAGCCTAAAAAAGATCCGGAGCGATCCGGAGAGTTCATTCTTCGAGAAGTTCTCGGGGCCACACCAATCAAAAGTGAAGATAAATAATGTATGACGGCGTAGTGCAAGAACTGATGGATGAACTTGGAAGGCTCCCGGGTGTTGGTCCGAAATCCGCTCAGCGGATTGCGTTTTATCTAATTGAGGCAGATATCGATGTCGCCCATAAACTTTCAGACATCTTGCGCGAGGTCAAAGAAAAAGTTCGCTTTTGCGGGATTTGCGGCAATGTGACCGAGAGCGACACCTGTGGAATCTGCCTGGATCAAAAGCGTGACATGGGTCTGATTTGCGTTGTAGAAGAGTCCAAAGACATCAATGCGATAGAACGCACTCGAGAATATCGTGGCCGCTATCACGTGCTGGGTGGAGCGATTTCCCCAATCTCGGGGATTGGCCCAGACCAGCTCAGAATAAAAGACCTCTTAAAGCGATTGGCCGATCCCGATATTCGCGAGGTTATTTTGGCTACCAACCCAAACCTAGAGGGAGAAGCCACCGCCACCTATTTGGCTCGGTTACTCGGTTCGATGGAAATATCTGTCACCAAACTTGCTTCTGGCTTGCCTGTTGGTGGGGATTTGGAATACGCCGATGACATGACACTTGGCCGAGCCTTTGAGGGTAGGCGCAGAGTCAACTAGACTATGTGGCTATGCCAATGCAGGCACCTCATCCCTAATTTTCCAAGGAGCCCCCCTTGGCACTAATCGTGCAAAAATTCGGAGGATCTTCCGTCTCAGACGCTGAGAAGATCAAGCACGTTGCCGCGCGCATCTTGCAAACCCAGGCCCAAGGCAACGACGTTTGCGTTGTGGTCTCGGCGATGGGGGACACCACCGACGATCTAGTTGATTTGGCGGATTCGGTGTCTTCAAAGCGAGATAGTCGTGAGATGGACATGTTGCTCACTGCGGGTGAACGGATTTCAATGTCCGTACTCGCTATGGCAATCCAGGAACAAGGCGGCAAGGCAAAGTCTTTCACCGGATATCAGGCGGGCATTTCGACAGATTCCGATCACGGCTCGGCCCGAATCTGGAAGATTGAGCCCGTGCGCATTCGAGAGGCTCTAAAAGCCGGGGAGGTTGCGATTGTTGCAGGGTTTCAAGGCTTCAGTTTTGAAACTGGCGATGTCACGACTTTGGGTCGCGGGGGTTCTGACACAACGGCAGTGGCTCTGGCTTCGGCATTGAATGCTGATGTCTGTGAGATCTACTCGGATGTCGATGGTGTCTATACCGCCGATCCTCGGATTGTCCCAAGGGCCAGGAAACTCGCTCAGATAGATATTGAGTCAATGCTCGAGCTTTCCTCTTCGGGGGCCAAGATTTTGTACATACGCGCGGTTGAATTTGCAAGAAGACACGGCGTGCCGCTTCGCGTGAGATCAACCTTTAGCGCCGATTCAGGAACCCTTGTTTACACGACAAAGCCAGGAGATGAAATGGAAGAACCAGTTGTTTCAGGTGTCACAACCGACGATACTCAATCCAAGATCACCATCATTGGCCTGCCAGATATCCCCGGCAAGGCAGCGGAGGTGTTCCAGATAGTTGCGGAGGCTGGGGTGAACATCGACATGATCGTGCAGAACTCTTCCTCCCAAGACACTCAGCTCAGCGATATTTCAATCACACTTCCCCATTCGGAGCGGCCCAAGGTGGTTGAAGCACTGCGCTCCAAGCAAGCCGAGGTTGGTTTTGAGGGTGTTAGCTACGATGACGAAATTGGCAAGCTTTCGATAGTTGGGGCCGGCATGAAGACTTCTTCGGGAGTCTCGGCCAAGCTTTTTGGAGCTTTGGCTCGAGCTGGAATCAATATTGAAATGATCTCCACCTCGGAGATTCGGGTTTCGGTTATCACCCGCGCTAGCCAGCTAAAGGATGCCACTCGAGCGGTGCACACTGCATTCGAATTGGATGCCGCTGACACCGCAATCATCTACGCAGGAACCGGAAGGTAAATAATGTCCAAGCCAAACCTCGCACTAGTCGGAGCAACTGGAGCCGTCGGCTCGGTGATGATTGAGATCATCAATGCTCGCGAAAACATCTGGGGCGAAATCAGGCTAATTGCTTCCAAGCGCTCCGCAGGCAAAGAAATCATGGTCCACGGCTCTAAGCACGTTGTGGTGGAACTCACCGAAGCGGCTTTCGATGGCATCGACATAGCAATGTTTGACGTGCCAGACGAGGTTTCTGAGATCTGGGCCCCCATTGCCGCTGGCAAGGGCGTTGTTGCAATTGATAATTCTGGCGCGTTTCGGATGAACCCTGAGGTGCCACTGGTGGTCCCCGAGGTGAACCCTTTTGCTGCAAAGTCGAGACCACTAGGCATTATTTCTAACCCAAATTGCACCACTTTGACGATGATGGCTGCTCTTGGCGCGTTGCATAAAAAGTGGCAGCTCACCGAGTTGGTAGTTTCTAGTTATCAGGCGGTATCCGGTGCAGGCAGTGTCGGTATTGACCAGCTGGCCAGGGAGATAGCTGCTGTAGCAGGGAACTTGGACGCGGGACTGAGGTCAGATAATGTGTCCGAGATTATCGCTAAGGCCGGAATCAGCCAGGCTGACTCACCTTGGGGAAACCCAATTGCGCTAAATGTCATTCCAGCAGCTGGCGGCTTCCAGGCTGGCGGCCACACATCTGAAGAGCTAAAGGTCAGAAACGAGTCCCGCAAGATTCTTGGAATTAAAGATCTCAAGGTTTCTGCCACCTGCGTGAGGGTGCCGGTGCAGGTTGCTCACTCCCTAGCGGTTCACGCGACTTTCAAAAACAAGCTAACCGCGGACCAGGTTCGTGCTGAGCTAGAGCTTCAGCCCACCATCGTGGTGATGGATGATCCCGAAAAAGGCATTTTCCCAACCCCGGTTCATGTTGCAGGGCAGGACCCGACCTTTGTCGGCCGAATCAGGCAATCCGAGGACTTTGAGAACTCAATTGACTTATTCGTAGTGGGAGATAATCTTCGAAAAGGCGCGGCTCTGAACACCTATGAAATAGCAGAACTAGTTGCCCAGGAGCTTGGCTAAGAAATAGTCAAGAGCGTCGCGCTCGGGGGGCAGAAGAGCCTCACTGGAGCGTAAATCGAACAGCCCAGCCCTTGGGACACGTGAAGTATTGACTGCTTATCGCCAAACTCCCAGGCCGAGAGCCCAGAAGCGTGTTGGGTTGGCAAATCGCAGTTTGTCACCAGAGCGCTTTGACCGGGCAGGCAAATCTGACCGCCGTGGGTGTGGCCGGCAAAGATCAAGCTCGCGTCAAGCTTGGTGAAGCTCTCAATTACTCGAAGATAGGGGGCGTGAGCTATACCGAATATGACTTCGGCCGAATCAACGCTGAGGCGCTGCTTTGTGAGACCCTGAAGATTATCCAGATCTTCATGAGGGTCATCCAGTCCCAAAAAGCCCAGCCTTGATCCTTTGATATCTATCGAGCCAGCTCGATTATTGAGATTAAGCCAGCCAGCTGTTTCAAGCTCTCGAGTAAATCGGTTGGTGTCAAGGGTATTTGCGTTATTAGCCTGAGAGGGCCCTTGGAAGTATTTCAGAGGATTTCTTGGCTTCGGCGCTCGGTAGTCGTTTGAACCATTCACAAACACCCCTGGAAGATCCAATAGCGGTGCCAGCGCGCTAAGTGTTGGATTGATGGCCTGAGAGTGTCCGAGGTTATCACCGGTGTTGATTACAAGGTCGGGCTCAAGTTCGGCGAGTTCTTTTAGGTAGTGGGCTTTTTTGTTTTGACCCGGGGCGAAGTGTAAATCTGAAATATGCAGGATGGTGAATGCGGATTTGACTCCGATTTCGACGGATTTTTCAATCAGCTGAAAGGGCCCACTATTGCCGGCTAGCCACATTTATTTGGTATGACCAAGATTGCACTGGCATTGGAAACCTCGGTCCCCACGGCGGGCGAAGTTCCAATTGCTAGATCGTTTGGCCAGATTGGATCACACCTTGAATTCAGGCTTAACTGACTTGGTTGTGGGAAAGAGGGGGTCAGGCCGAGTTCCTGCAAAGTGGCAAAGGCATTCGTGTAATCCATACCCGCAATGTTCGGAACCACTATTTTTCCACCGGAGGAAATGAAGACTTTGACAATCGAGCCCTTGGGAACTGGGGTTCCAAATTCTGGGGTTGTGTAGGCAATTGCGCCAACCGGCTGGCTGGAGGCAACTTCTCTGGTAATAACCTGCATGCTCAGGCCTGCAGTGACTAACTGAACCTTCGCGCTCTCTAATTCAAAACCGGTAACCTCTGGGACCGTGACCATGGGAGCAATAACATACTTTGGGTCTGGGCTTGGGAAGGCTTCACCTTCATAGTGCTTATCGACCTCTCGCATGATCTCTTTCCAGATCGAGTGGCGAATCGTCGACACGGCCCTGCCATTGATGCTCTTAGAAGATTGCGATGTGAGGCCCACTACGTTACCTACCCAGGTTGCGGTGGCAACCTTTGATGAGAAGCCGGTCATCCAGGTGTGGATTCTTCGGTCGGTTGTTCCAGTTTTACCGGCTAGCGGGGTGCCATCACCCGGGTTCGCCGCCGCACCGGTACCACCCGAAACTACCGAGCGCATAACCTGGGTCATTGCTGCCGCAATTTCAGGAGTTACAGCTTGAGAGCACTGGGTCTTTGGAACCGGAAGTTCTTCCTTTGTTCTTCTTAGTAGCACCTTATCAATCGCTACTGGTGAGCAGTAAAGGCCGGCATTGGAGATTCCGGCGTAAGCCGCAGCCATAGCTAGAGGCGAGATTTCGTTAGTGCCCAAAATTGATGCGGGGAAGTATTCAAGCTCAGCACCATCGGCGCGATGGACACCAAATGCTGCTGCAGTGTCCCTAATCGCACAAAGATCCAGCTGAGCTGCCATTGCCGCAAAGGCGGTGTTCTGGGAAGTCACAACCGCTTGAAAAACGCTTATGTCATCTACGGTCTTATCACCTGAGTTATTGACCTCCCAAAGCCCTGCCACCCCGCCACAGCTGGCACGGAAATCCTTTTCAACATTCCAGATTTTCACCGGGTCGGGTTTGCCATCGAGGTCGACATCTTCACCGGTGAAGATTCGACCATCCACGTGTTCACCCAGGGTGTGACCATCTTTTAGCCACTGGGCCAAGGTGAAGACCTTATAGGTAGATCCGGGCTGGAATCCAGATGAGCCGCCGTAGTTTTTATCGGTGTTGTAGTTCACGCTCGTGCCGCCAAGTACCGGCTCGGTGGATTGATCAAAATATCTGTTCTGGGCCATCGAAATTATTCTTCCGGTTCCAACTTCAACCGAGACTGACGCGGTGCCAAAGCCCCACTCGTTCTCGGGAGGTAGGTCTTCCATTGTGGTGTCCCAGGCCACCTGCTGAACCGACAAATCTAAACTGGTGTAAATCTCCAGGCCGCCGCGGCGAAGCAGAATCTCACGCTCCTCCGGGGTGACACCGAACTCGGGCGAGTTTCGAATTGTCCACACGGTGAAGTCGCAGAAAAAAGCGGTTACCTGGTTCTCCTGGCAACCCTGCCTGGTTTTAGTGATTTTGGTCTGAATTGGAGAGGTCTTATAGGACTCGGCTTGCTCAAAGGAGATATACCCAGCGTCTGCCATTTGCTGGAGCACGTAGTTGCGACGCCCTATGCCGCGCTCAAGGTTGGCTGCTTCATCGGGTTTGTAATCGTTCGGAGATTTCAGCATGGCGGCAAGGTAGGCAGCCTGCGGAATGTTCAGGTCCTTGGCGCTTATTCCGAAGTAGTACTGCGAAGCAGTCTCAACACCGTTAATCTGATTGCCCAAAAAAACCAAGTTCAGGTAGCCGGCAAGAATGTCTTTTTTGCTGAATTGCTGTTCAAGCGCAATTGAAAGCCTGATTTCTCGCAGCTTTCGCTCGATAGTCACCTCGGTAGCGGCTGCGATTGCGCTCGCGTCTCCCGAGAGGTTGGCGGCTTCAACTAGAGACTGCCGCACGTATTGCATTGTGATTGTGGAAGCTCCCGGACCATCACCAAAGGTTGCGAGATTGGTAAGTGCCGCGCGCACCAGCGAAATAATGTCTACGCCGCCGTGCTCATAAAATCTTGGGTCCTCTGTCGCGATTACCGCGTTGACCAGGTTCGGGGAGATGTCCTCAAATGGAACTTCAACCCGGTTCTCGTGGAAGAAGGTCGCCATCTTGACCGGCACGCCATTTTTTAGCGCGTAGACCGTGGATGACTCGGCCGAATTAACCGGGCGAATATAACTTGGAAGTCCTTCGAACATGCCTATGCCGGTAGAGGCCGCAACTCCGGCAACTGCGACTGCAGGTGCTAGGAGTGCGACAGATAAGACTCCCGCTACAGCGCTGAACAGACCAAACTTTAGAAAAGTTGTGAGCGCCGAACCTTTTGACTTTCCGGACATAGACTCTAGGTTATCGAAGACTTGCTGATTAGGAGCTGTAAATGACCAAGTGGGAGTACATCACAACACCGCTTTTGCTTCACAAAGAAACCCAAATTTTGAACACCTGGGGCAACCAGGGCTGGGAGCTGGTCCAGATAACCACCGGCCCACAGGGCGGCCTAATCGCGTTCTTCAAAAAAGCTGCCGAGTAAATGAGTGTTGAACAAAGAATCCTTGACCTCGGTCTAGAGCTTCCGAATGTTGCAGCCCCGGCAGGTGCCTATTTGCCAGCCATTGTTTCTGGCAACCTAGTTTTCACCGCTGGCCAGCTGCCTCTAATCGATGGACAGCTCATGGCCACCGGCAAGCTCGGTGCTGGCATTGAGCCCGAGCAGGCAAAGGCAATGGCTGCAAGGTGTTTGCTAAATGCCCTTGCTGCGACCAAGGGGGTAATCGGCAACCTTGATCGCATTACCAAGATTGTCAAGGTGGTCGGTTTTGTTGCCTCAACCCCGGATTTCACGGCCCAGCCGAGCGTGATCAATGGGGCTTCTGAGTTACTGGAGAGCATTTTTGGTGAGCTTGGCAGGCATGCCCGAAGTTCAGTTGGGGTGGCATCCTTGCCGCTCGACTCCCCGGTGGAAATTGAACTGATTATTGAATTTTTATAGCTAAAGCTTTTTTCTGAGCCAGACAGAATCCTCTTGCTCAAAACCGATCCGGTGATATAGCTTTCGCACCCGATCGTTTGGCTTTTCGGTTTCTAAAAAAATCACCCTCACACCATTGGCTTTGGCATGCTCAATTGCCAGCTCGGCAAGGGAGCGCCCTAGACCCTGATTTCTGGCATCGGGGGAGATATAAACCTCGTCGATGAGCGCTTCTTTGCCGCCAGATTCGATGCCCCAGCCAAAGCTCATAACTAAATATCCCAAGAGCTCTTGATCTTGGGCCACCAAGATCACACCGTGCGGGTTTTCAGTCAGTAATGGTTCGACCGCCGCTTCGATGTGATTTTTTTCTAAAGGACTCAGGGCCTCAGTGCTGAACTCCAACATTAGCTGGGTCAAATTAGCTAGATCCTTAGGCTCGGCCCTTCGTAGCCGCATGCTTACTCGCTATGGCCGGCATTAATCTTGCCGGTGATTGTGTCCATTACCGAGGTGTCGGTCAAAGTGGTGATGTCTCCCACCGGGCGATCCTCAGCGACATCCCTAAGGAGCCTGCGCATGATCTTGCCGGAACGAGTCTTGGGTAATTCACTCACCACGATGATGGTTCTTGGCCTCGCAATTGCCCCGATTTCTTTTGCAACATGATCGCGCAAGATCTTGGAGGTGTCAGCCTCGCTACCCAGATCATTGAGTTGGCTGCTGCGCAAAATCACAAAGGCAACAATTGCTTGACCCGTAGTTTCATCTTTGGCTCCCACCACCGCAGCTTCGGCAACAAAGGGGTGAGACACAAGCGCCGATTCAATTTCGGCAGTTGAAAGCCTATGGCCGGAGACGTTCATCACATCATCCACTCGACCCAGAAGCCAAAGATCGCCATCTAGGTCAAATTTGGCGCCGTCTCCCGCAAAATAGCTGCCGGGGAATCTGTCCCAGTAGGTTTCTTGGAAACGCTCAGGGTCTTTCCAAATACCCCGCAGCATCGCGGGCCAGGGCTCTGAGATGGTGAGGTAGCCACCGTGGCCCGGGCCAACAGGTGCTCCCGCTTCATCGAGGATTGCCAGCTCAATGCCTGGCACTGCAACCTGGGCGCTGCCCGGCTTTGTGTGAGTTATGCCGGGGAGTGGCGAAATCATGATTGCGCCGGTTTCGGTTTGCCACCAGGTGTCGACTATTGGGGCAAGGTTTGAACCAATAACTTCGCGGTACCACATCCAAGCCTCGGGGTTTATTGGCTCGCCAACCGAACCCAAGACTCTGATTGAGCTCAGGTCGTAATGCTGCACCACTTTGCGGCCGAGCTTCATAAAGCTTCTAATCGCTGTTGGTGCAGTGTAGAAAATCGAAACGTGATACTTCTGAATGATGTCCCACCAGCGGCCCCAGTCGGGAGTGTCGGGGGTGCCTTCGTAAATGACCTGAGTTGAACCATTTGCCAACGGCCCGTAAGCCACATATGTGTGCCCGGTTATCCAGCCGACATCCGCCGTGCACCAGTAAATGTCTTGAGCGGGCTGCAAATCAAAAACGTTTTTATGGGTATAGCTGGCCTGGGTGAGATAGCCACCGGTAGTGTGCATGATGCCTTTGGGCTTTCCGGTGGTACCAGAGGTATAAAGAATAAATAGCGGGTGCTCGGCACCAAAGCCCAAGGCTTCGTGCTGATTTGAGACCACCTGCATCTCTTCGTGCCACCAAAGATCGGTGACCGGATTCCAGGCCACTTCCCCCTTGGTTCGCTGCACGACCAACACGTGCTCCACGCTCGGGCAATTTTGATTTGCTAGAGCCTCATCGACCGCGGGTTTTAGAGCACTAGCCTTGCCCTTGCGAAAACCTCCATCAGCTGTGATAACTATCTTTGCCTCGGCGTCTTGAATTCTTGATGCCAATGAGTCGGCTGAGAATCCACCGAAGATAACCGAGTGCACCGCACCGACCCTAGCCACCGCTTGCATCGCAATGATTGCTTCAGGAATCATTGGCATATAAATCGCCACCCGATCGCCAGGACTGACACCGAGTTTCAAAAGCAGGTTCGCGGCCTTTTTGACCTCATTGAGAAGATCGCGATAGGTAAACACCTTGGTGTCACCAGGCTCACCCTCAAAAAACAAAGCGACCCTTTTGCCAAAACCTGCCTCAACATGACGATCGAGGCAGTTATAGCTGATGTTTAGTTCGCCATCTTCAAACCATTTGGCAAAAGGTGGGTTGGACCAATCTAAAACCTTGGTAAAAGACTTGTGCCAGTGGAGTTGATTCGCTTGATCGGCCCAAAAACCCAAGCGGTCTGCCCGGGCCGATTCGTAAAGCTCAGGCTTTGCGATGGCGGCGTTCGTGAAAGCCGGCGTGGGTGGAAAGCTTCTGGTTTCATTCGCTAGATTCTCGAACTCTTGATTTTGGGACAACTTGGCCCTCCCGTTTTCTTTGACTTGCAAGCCTTTGATTAGAAAACATCTCAGGCAGCCCTTGTTCTGGTTGTGAGTCTAGGGACTGGCCCGAGAGGATTCGGTGTAAATAAATAAATTATTTGAACTTCCTGAAAATCCCAAATTGGGGGACGCTTCGTGGCCAATATCGCCTACACTTGAAAGTGCTAACTTCGGTTAGTTTGCGGTGCTAAGCGTCCCCCCATGCTGGCACCGCTGGCGGCAGGTTTCCCCCAAACCTGTCGCCCCTTTTTGTTTTCCACAGATATTGTTTTTGGCAATTATTCATGCTCGAAACCTCGCAACATAGGTCAATGAGTGAAAAAGACCTGATACCCCAAGCCCTGAAACGGCTCCTGGAGTTACCCGGCGTCACAGACATTCTGGTTGATGGTGCGAAGAACTGCCTGGTAGATGTTGGTCGCGGCCTAGAGCAAGCCCCAAACCCCTTTGAGTCCGAGCAAGAGCTGGTTAGTGCTATTCGGCAGCTCGCCTTTGATGCTGGGGCTCGCCTTGATCTTGCGAAACCAGCGGCTGATTTCATGATCGGCAGGATCCGTTTTCACGCGATACTGCCATTCGGCATTTCAGCCTCAACCCTGGTGAGCATCAGAGTCCACCCGGTAAATCAGATCTCACTGGCCGAGCTTGCAACTACCGGCTTTATTGATTTAACGCAGCGAGAAATCCTCGAACAGGCTCTCGCAAATCGATCCAACCTAATAATCAGCGGGCCGACCTCGGCGGGTAAGACCACGCTACTTTCTGCTTTGATCGCAGAGCTTCGCGAACGTGTGATCTGCATTGAGCAAATGCCCGAGCTTCAGATCCGCTGGCCTGCGATTCGGATATTTGAGCGCGAGGCTAATCAAGAGGGCCTAGGTGAAATATCAATGCAGCACCTTTTGACCCACTCTCTAAGAATGCGTCCAGACCGCATTGTGGTTGGCGAAGTAAGGGGCGCGGAGCTTGGCCAGATGCTTCAGGCCATGAATAATGGCCATAGCGGGACCATGGCGACCCTTCATGCTCGGAGCCTTCATGAAGTGCCCAATCGACTCATATCATTAGGCATGCTTGCGGGACTCAGCCAAAAGCTCGTCAGCAACCTGGCCGGGACCTCAATCGATCTAGTGATTCAGGTCGGCATCGTGAATCGAATACGCAAGGTGGTGGCGATTGGAAAACTCAGCAATGGCAAGAAGAATCTTGAAATCGAGCCGTTAAACCTGATGGCGCAGGCATGAGCGCTCTAATCGAAATCTCGGCGCTACTGTCCGCCGGACTATCCAGCAAGTCGGCGCTCGCAAATCGTTTTGACCAGCTCAGTCCGGAGCAGCAAGAGCTAATAAAAAAAGGCCAACAATTTGGAGCTCCACTGGGCCCGGCACTAAAAATACTTGAGCAATTCGAGAATGCCAAAGCGGATTTCGAAGCTGAAATAGAAAGCAGCCAAGCGGTACCCAGGGCAACTAGAACGCTCCTGCTGTGGCTCCCAGCATTTGCGTTAGCACTGGGTCAACTCGTCGGGCTAGATCCATTGGCGAGTCTTGGGAGCGGTTTTGGCATCGCCTCCTTTGCGATTGCTGGAGGCTTGATTTATCTAGGAGCCCGTTGGAGCCAAAAGATGCTCGCTGGCACCAAGGGGTCTTTTTTGAAACCGGCTAATGACCTACTGGCATTTCAGCTGGCCATCTCATCGGGGGTTGGGCTTTTTGAAGCGAAAAGACTGGCGCTTGAATCAGGGGTTGACGAGCAGGCAATTCAAGACCTTATTTCACTTTCAATGGAAACTGGCGTTGGTCTTATTTTCTTGATTGAGGCGCGCATCAAGGGCTTGATTCTTTCGGGTCGCACCCAGGCACTGGTTAGCGCGAGAGCGCTTTCGGTTCGCTTATTGATTCCCCTCGGGTTGACCGTATTGCCCGCTTTTTTGATTCTCACAACAATCCCGATGCTGATTGGCATCGCAAACTAAAAAGAAGGAGACAAAATGACCATCATTAAATCCGATAAGGGCGCAATCACTGCTGAATACGCCATCGCGACCATGGCTGCGGTTGCGTTCGCAGGCCTTTTAGTGATCGTGCTTAGAAGCGATGAGGTGCGCCAAATGCTGTTTCAGCTGGTCGCAAATGCGCTTGGTATCGAATAAAAACGACGGAGGTGCCGTGACGGCTGAGTTTATGATGTTGATGCCGGTGCTGGTGCTGGGAGTGTCTCTAACCCTAGGGGCCGTGAGTTTGGGGTTCGAGCGGCTAGAGCTACAGACCATGAGCTGGTCGATGGCCAGAGCAGACGCCCTCGGGTTAGAGCTTCCCGAGCTCGAGGGCGCCACCTACACAATTGAGCGCATCGAGCGGATTAGCTGTGTTCACCTATTGAAATCAAATCCGCTTCCGATTCGAGCAAAATCATGCCAATTGATTCTCGGCTACTAGAAAAAGGCTCCGCCTCAGCGCTTGTAATTGGCTTGATAGCTGCGCTGTCTAGTCTCTTTTTGGCGCTGAGTTTGGGCTTTGAAGTCACCCTCGGCAAGATTGTGGTGCAGCAGGCAGCCGATGCCGCTGCGGTCGCGGCCGCAGACACTCTGGCAGGGAACATAAGTGGGCTTCCATGTGAAAATGCCGTGCAAATATCCCAAACCAACGGTGCGACAGTGATTTCATGTCGTATTGTCGGATTCGGCGCCATGCTCGAGGTTGAGAAAAACATCGGATTATGGCGCCTGTCAGCAATCGCTGAGGCCGCCGTGCTTGACTCGGTTCAATAGCTATATAAGGAGTGCCCGTGCCAAAGAAGTTGGTAATCGTGGAGTCGCCGGCAAAGGCGAAGACCATTGCCAAGTATTTGGGTAAAGACTTTGAGGTTTTGGCTTCGGTTGGACATATCAGGGATCTAGCGGACCCCAAAGAGATCCCCGCTGAGAAAAAGAAGGGATCTCTGGCAAAGTTCTCAATCGACATCGAGAACGACTTCCAGCCATATTACGTAATCTCGGCGGGTAAGTCGAAAACCGTCAGCGAACTCAAGTCCGCTCTGAAGGGCTGCGATGAGCTCTATCTCGCAACCGATGAGGACCGTGAGGGTGAGGCAATTGCTTGGCACCTTCTGGAGGTCTTGAAGCCCAAGGTCCCGGTTAAGCGGATGGTCTTTAACGAGATCACCAAGGATGCAATTCAAGCGGCGGTGGATAACACCCGGGCTTTGGATGAGGATTTAGTGCAAGCGCAGGAAACCCGGCGCGTGGTCGACCGATTGGTCGGCTATGAAATTTCTCCAGTTTTGTGGCGCAAAATCAACCGCGGCCTATCCGCTGGCCGAGTTCAATCCCCAGCAATGCGAATGGTTGTCCAACGCGAGCGCGAGCGAATGGCGCACGTGAGCGCCGGCTACTCCTCGGTCATCGCTGAGCTCAAAGAAGCCGGCATTGAGTTTGAGGCGAAGCTGCAGTCGATTGACTCCAAGCGCTTGGCCACCGGGAAAAGCTTTGATGCCGATGGCAAGCTCAACTCGGATGTTTTAGTTTTACCACTTGAAAAAGCGGAATCCTTGGCTCTTGGTCTCAAGGATGCGACACTCAGTATCAGCTCTGTTGAAGCAAAGCCATCAAGCCGCAAGCCTTATGCGCCATTCACAACTTCAACACTCCAGCAAGAGGCCTCGAGGAAACTGGGCATGAGCGCGAAGCAAGCGATGGACACCGCACAGCAGCTCTATCAAGAGGGTTACATCACCTACATGAGAACCGATTCACCCAATCTTTCTCAGCAAGCGATGACCGCGGCGCGAGCGGCTGCCAGTGAGCTCTTCGGTATGGATTCAGTATCAGCGACTCCAAGGCTTTACGGGGCGAAATCTAAAAACGCCCAGGAGGCGCACGAGGCGGTGAGGCCATCAGGAGATGTTTTTAAGCATCCGAGTGAATTGACAAAGCTCGTGCACGCCAGATCGCTCGCTCTTTACGAATTGATTTGGCGAAGGACCGTGGCCTCTCAGATGGCCGATGCCAAACTCTCCACCACCACCGTGAAGTTCGCTACCAATATTCAGAACCAAGACCTTGAGCTATCTAGCTCTGGAACCACGGTGCTGGTCAAGGGCTTTCTCGCGGTCTATGACGAGACTCGAGAAGAAGACAACTCCGCAGAATCCGCCAAGCTGCCGATTCTTTCAGAGGGTCAGTCGGTGGATTGCGCTAATGCGCTAGCCAAAGACCACAAAACTCAGCCGCCAGCTAGGTACACAGAGGCATCCTTAGTAAAAGCCTTAGAAGAACAGGGGATTGGGCGACCATCGACCTATGCCGCAATTATCTCCACCATCTTGAATAAGGGCTATGTTCGAAAGCAGGGCAGCGCGCTGGTTCCAGAGTGGATTGCGTTTACGGTTACCAGGTTTTTGGAAGATAATTTCGGCGACCTGGTCGATTACGCCTTCACCGCCAAGATGGAGAATGACTTGGACCAGATTGCGCTTGGCAAACTGGATCGCTCGAAGTGGCTGACCGATTTCTACTTTGGCGACGAGGGCCTAAAGCTAACCGTGGAGAGCCTGGGGGAGTCTGACCCGAGGCTCATAAACTCCTTCGAGCTCGGCGATGGCATCTTGTTGAGAACTGGTAAGTACGGACCTTACATAGAGGTAACCGAAAACGAAGAGCGTCGAATTGTAAATATCCCTGAGGGACTAACACCGGATGAGCTCACCCACGAAAAAGCCGTAGAGCTAATCAACGCCCCACCGGTTGAAAATAGAATCTTGGGCCAGGACCCCGATAGCGGCTTGGACATAATTGTCAAGGACGGTCGCTATGGCCCCTTTGTCACCTTGGTTGATGAGGGTAACCCCAAGCCTAAAACTGCATCTTTATTCAAGAGCATGGCCCCGGCTACCATTAGCTATGAGGATGCCGTAATGCTGATGTCGCTACCGCGCGAAATTGGAATTGACCCAGAATCCCAAGCTGTAATCACAGCGCAGAACGGAAAGTATGGCCCCTATCTCAAGCGCGGCACCGACTCTAGGTCGCTCACCACTGAAGAACAAATATTTGCGCTAACGCTTGAAGAAGCAATCGAAATCTACAAGCAACCAAAGTACGGCGCTCGCAGAACTGCGGCAACCCCGCTTAGGGAGTTCGGTGAAGATCCGGCCTCGAAGCTGAATGTGGTCGCTAAGGGTGGTCAGTTTGGGGACTACGTCACCGACGGCGTTATAAATGCCACGGTGCCAAAAGACGAGGCTCTTGATGAGCTCTCCAACGATCGCGCATTTGAACTTTTAGCCATCAGGCGCGAAAAGCTCGGCGTTGAACCAGGCGAAGCGCCAAAGACTTCGAAGACCTCGAGGGCGAAGCCGAAGACGGTAAAACCAAAAGCTAAGCCCAAGGCAAAGAAAAAGGCCTAGCCGTGTTTATTACCTTCGAGGGCATTGACGGGGTTGGTAAATCAACCCAGTTGGATCTATTGGAAACCTGGCTCAAAGACCTGGGCCACGATGTGGTCAGAACGCTTGAACCGGGCGGCACCGAGCTTGGCAAGGAAATTAGGCACCTTTTGCTCCATCGAAAAGGTGATGTTTCTCCAAGGGCCGAGGCTCTTTTATACGCGGCAGACCGAGCTCACCATGTTGCCACCAAGATCAAGCCAAGTTTGACTCAGGGTAAAACCGTGCTGTCTGATCGCTACTTTGATTCTTCGGTGGCCTATCAGGGTGCTGCCAGGGATCTCGAGGTTGATGAAGTCAAAAACATTTCACTTTGGGCAGTTGATCACCTGATGCCCGACCTCACTATTTTGTTAGATCTACCCGCCGACCAGGCAATCTTGCGCAGGAACAAAAAGGGGACCGAGCCGGATCGCCTAGAGCGTGAAGAGGTGGCTTTTTTTGAGCGCGCCCGAGACGAGTACCTTCGTCGGGCCGAAGAGCCCAGGTTTTTAGTCATCGACGCGAAATTGGCAGTTCATGAGATTCAAGCGCTGATTCGGACGCGGGTCAGTCAGTTGAGTGCTGCGGGTTCTAGTTGAGCCACCCTGTTTGGGATGAACTGCTGGGGCAGCCAGAGGCAATCGAGCAGTTGCAGCGTGCGATAGGGACCAAGCAAGCCGGGTTACAGCACGCTTGGCTCTTCACGGGCCCCGCAGGTTCTGGAAGAAGTAACCTCGCAAGATCTTTCGCAGCGGCGATTGAGTGCGAGCTAGACGGCTGCGGGTCCTGTCAGCAGTGCCGCTTGGCAATGGCAGATGCTCACCCCGATGTCACAATTTTGAAAACTGACCGAGTGGTTATCAACATCGATGAGGTGAGGAGTGTTGTTTCAAGAGCCTCGCTTGCCACCTCGGTAGGAAAGTACCGAATCATCATTATTGAAGATGCCGATCGAATGGGCGAGCGCACCTCAAACGTTTTACTGAAAGTCTTAGAGGAACCAGAGGCAAACACCATTTGGATTCTCTGCGCCCCATCGGTGTCTGACCTTTTGCCAACCATCCGATCTAGAACCAGAAACCTAAACCTCAGGCTGCCCTCGGTGGCTGAGGTGACAGCTTTAATAATGCAACGCGATGGTGTCGAAGAGTCACTAGCCAGAAGAGCTGCGTTGCAGGCTCAGAACCACGTGGGCATGGCAAGAAGGCTGGCGACCTCATCGGAGGCCAGGGCGAGAAGACAAGAGACTCTGAGGGTCGCTTTGTCAGTGGGCAATTTATCTCAAGCCATGCTCGCAGCTGAGAAGCTTTTGGGGGTGGCCAAACGCGATGCCGAGGCGGTTGCCCAAGAGCGCGACGATAAAGAGCGCTTGGCACTGATGAGAGCCT